>JANOSS010000030.1:0-24878 GCA_031415995.1 Caulobacter sp.
TTCAGAGCTTCGGCCTGTTGCGGCGAGATATCCTGCCGCGCGATGACCACGTGTTCGTAGAACGCCATGTTTTCCTTCTTCCGGTTTGGACAGCGGCGCAGTCGACGGCGGAAGTCCGACGACCACGATGGTTCCAGAGCGCCGAGCGGGAAATCCCGTACCCGTGAGGGCTGCGCAAAAGACCGCCATCCGTGAGAGAGCGCGCGCTATTACAAGAGAAGGCGCGCCGAAGCAAGATTGCTTTGCCGCGCCGCATTCTTCGGCATTCTCGAGGCCGTGGCGAAACCAGCCGGCGATGCGGTTGGCTTCACCTTGCCGCAAGGACAGCTTGTGCTAGGAAGCAGGGCATGAAGTCTAGCGCTGTCATCAGCGCCCTCGGGGCCTTTGCGCTGTCGGCGAGTCCCGCCGCTACAGCCTCAGCCCAGGCGATTCAGAAGCCTGACCTGTCGGTTTCGGCCGATGACGGCCGCTTCACCGGCTATTCGGCCGCCCTGCCGCTGGATCTTTCCACTGACACCGAAAGCGCCCGGTTCACCGCCAGGGTTGCAGGGACGCTGGAAAGCCCGACCTACGACCTGGATCTCAACCTGAGCCAGAAGCCCGACGAGGCGCGGACCGGCAAGCGTTCCCTGGCCCTGGGCGCGTCGTGGAACGACCGCGAGGCCAGACTGCGCTCCTCGATGTCGAAGATGTTCGGTTTCGGCCTCCTGCCGCGCGCCAACTTTGTCAGCGTTTCGATGGACATGAACGCCAGCCAGGTCATCGCCGTCCCGGGGCAGATCCCGGTGGCGCGGGCCAATGTGCGCTCGGCCCTGACCTTGGACGGCAAGCCGATTGGCTCGATCGCCGTCGGTGGCGGCTCTATGGGCGACGAGGGTGTCGATCTCAGCGTCACGCGCCCCTTCGACATCCCCGCCGAGTTCACCGTCAGCCTGCGGGCCGCCGCCACCCACGAAGAGTGGCGGATGCAGGACAGCCGCTTCATGGTCAAGCTGGTGAAGGCAAACTGGTAGCCTGTCGCTTGCGCGCCGTCACGGCGGCGAAACGGGCCAGATACTCCGGGTGCTCAGTGCCCATCCAGCGATCCCACCAGATGAAGTACAACCCATAGTTATAGCCCGCTTGCGCGTGGTGCAGGTCGTGATGGGTCACGGTCGTCAGCCAGGGCAACAGCGGGCGACCGTCCTTGCGGGCCGGAAACAGCTCGTAGCCGCTGTGGCCGATGGTGTTGCGGACGATCTGGTGCAGCATGAACAGGCCCGCGACCGGCCACTGGGTCGGAATGATCAGCATCCACAGCGGCACGAACAGCGCATTGATCGCCGCCTCGCCCAGATCGAAGCTGTAGGCGGTGAAGGGCGAGGGATTGTTCGAGCGATGATGGCGTCGGTGGAAGACGCGAAACAGCCGCCGGTCGTGGATCAGGCGATGGGTCCAATAGAACCAGGCGTCGTGGCCGATGATCATCAGGAGCAGGCTAGCCCAGAACCAGATCGGCCCCAACTCGTGGGCGATATTGGGGCCTGGCATCCAGCCGGCGCGGAACAGGCCGAAGGTCAGCAGCCCTACCGTCGAGAAGATCGCGATGGAGCGGATCGACGTCAGAAACTCGACCAGCAGCTGGCGGGCGGGCGGCCGGCTGTCGCGGATCTTGCGGCCGGCCAGCGGAATGGCCAGCACGACCCAAAGGATCAGCCAAACACCGACCGAAAACAGGACATAGCGGGTGACATCGGCCTGCATGGAGATCAGCCAGTTGCGGGCGAAGGGGAGTAGGGTATCGAGCATTGATGGCTCCTTGGGGGATGAACCCCGCCAGGGACGCTGTTGTGGAGCGACAGGTCGCGCCTTTCTTGAAATCAGGCGCGTTTGTCGGGTTTCGACGCGGCTTGCGCGGTTTCGACCAGTCGCAGATGCGGCAGGGCCGGCGTCGCCTCTTGACGCCAGGTGGTCGGTGGAACGCCGACAGCGGCCCGGAATGCGCGGTTGAAGGGGCCCAGAGAGCCAAAGCCCAGGTCATAAGCGATGGTCGAGACCGACTTCAGGGCCTGTTCCGGATCGGCGAGCGCGACCTTGGCCGCCTCGATCCGCCGGCCGTTGACGTAGTCGGCGAAATTGCGATGGCCCAGCACGCCGTTGATCAACTTGCGGAGGCGATGCTCGGGCGCGCCGACCAGGGCGGCCAGGGCGCCGATCGACAGGTCCTCGCCGCGCCAGACTTCGTTCTCGGTCATGGCTTTTTCCAGGCGCGCCAGAACCAGGCGGTCGGCGGGTGTCAGATCAAGCGCTTCAGCAGGCTTGGGCGTGGGCGCGGCGTCGGATGCCACGGCCGCCTGCACGAGCAACGGCTCGGCGCGCAACAGCGCCAAGGCTGACCCAATCCCGAGGGCGGCGAGAGATAGGGCCTGAACCAGGCTGGGCAGCACCGGGCCCTGTCCTAAGCTGAAATCACAGAGGTTCTGGATGAACATGTAGCCGGTCGCAGCGGCGGCGAGAGGCGCACGAAGACGACGGCGGCGCTCAACCAGATCGATGCGCCAGCCCCGCCAGGCTGTCAGCAGGATGTGGCAATGGATGCCCACCGAGAAGGCGGCGAAAAGCCACCATGCGGCCGCGCGCGCCGGAGACGTAGGCAAAAGCGCGCCAGCCGCCCAAAGGGCCAGGACGGCCCCGGGGACAGAGAAGCGCCAGAGCGGAATTGAGGGTTCATCCTCGAAAAGCACCGAGCAGAACAGCCAGAATACGCCGGCCGCCGACGCTGACAGGGCCCAGGTCACAAGGTCGTAGTGCCGACTTTCGGTGTAGTAGAAATGGCCGTCGACGACGTGAGCAATGGCGCAGACCATCATCAGAACGCCGACCCAGCGGGTAGGGGTCATCTGCCGGCTTGCGCCGAGGGATACCGCTGTAGCGGCAAAAGCGCCGACAGCGATTCCCCGGACCCCGATTTCGAGGGCGGCGAGCGGAATCTGGGCGGGATCGGTCATGCCCGATCCTTTCCAGCAGGTCTCGCGGCTTGCAAGCCGCGAGACTGGTCAAAATTGGAAAGGTCTTGCTACTTCTTGGCCCTGTAGGCCTTCACCGCGTCCATGGTCTTGGTGACGTGGCCGACGAAGTTGCCGTCGGTATAGGCC
This sequence comes from Caulobacter sp., assembly GCA_031415995.1. Lineage (GTDB taxonomy): Bacteria > Pseudomonadota > Alphaproteobacteria > Caulobacterales > Caulobacteraceae > Caulobacter. The sequence goes on from JANOSS010000030.1 coordinate 3,135, forward strand.
ATCAGGATCTTGCCGTCTGGCGCGATCACATACGAGGTGCGGTTGGACCAGCCGCCCGGCATCGCCATCGCCACGTCGTAGGTCTTGACCAGTCCAGCCGGCGCAGCGGCCACTGCGAACTTGTCGCGGCAGTGCTCTTTTGAGAACGCCTTGATCTTGTCGACATTGCCGGCGGTCACGCCGATCACCGTCGCGCCCAGCTTTTCGAAGTCGGGCGTCGCTTCCGCGAACTCGTGCGCCTCGGCGGTGCAGCCGGCGGTGTAGGCGGCCGGAAAGAAGTACAGCACCACCGGGCCCTTCTTCAGGGCCTTGGACAGGCTAAAGCTGTAGTCGGCACCCGCCAGGGCGGCGGGGGCGGTGAAGTCGGGGGCCTTGTCGCCCGGCTTCAGGGCGGCCAGGGCAGGCGTGGCGGTGAGCACGGCAATCGCCGCGAGGCCGGCGGTCAAGCGGTTCATTGAAGACTCCATCAACTGTTTTTCGCCCAAGTTACGGTGCGGCGGGCAACTTGGACGCCTGATGATGGAATGCAAGTCATGGTCGCCTGAGCCGCGCACTTGCCGGACAGGGGCCTTTCCCCTAACCCTCCGGCCCCAATACCGCATTGAATCTCTAGAACGGAGCGGGCTTCCATGAGCATCGCCTTCATTTTCCCCGGTCAAGGCAGCCAGTCCGTCGGCATGGGCGCTGATCTCGCCCAAGCCTTCGCGGCCGCTCGTGAGGTCTTCCAGGAAGTCGACGACGCCCTGGGCCAGAAGCTCTTCGCCTTGATGAAAGAAGGTCCAGAGAGCGACCTTACCCTGACCGAGAACGCCCAGCCCGCCCTGATGGCGGTCAGTCTGGCCGTGTCGCGCGTGCTGGAAAAGGAATTCGGGATCGGCATCGACCGCGCCGCCTTCGTCGCCGGTCATAGCCTCGGCGAGTATTCGGCCCTGGCCGCCGCCGGCGCGATCACCCTGTCCGACACTGCGCGCCTGCTGAAGCTGCGTGGCCAAGCCATGCAGCGCGCCGTGCCGGTGGGCGAGGGCGCGATGGCGTCACTGATCGGTCCCAAGACCGACCTGGCGCTCGCGGAAGCCGCGGCTGCTGCGGGCTCGGAAGTCGGCGTCTGTGTCGTCGCCAATGACAACAACAACGGCAACGTGGTGATTTCGGGCGACAAGGCCGCAGTCGACAGGGCTATCGAGAAGGCCAAGGAACTGGGCGCTCGCGCCATTCCGCTGAACGTCTCCGCGCCTTTCCACTGTCCGCTGATGCAGCCGGCTGCCGACGAGATGGCGGAGGCCCTGGCGGGTGCCGTCATCGTCTCGCCACGCGCACCCCTGGTGGCCAACATCACCGCCGCTCCTGTTCACGACCCGGACATCATTCGCGGCCTGCTGGTGGAGCAGGTCACCGGCCGCGTCCGCTGGCGCGAGAGCATGATCTGGCTGGCCGGCGAGGGCGGCGTCACCCGCTTCGCTGAAGCCGGCGCTGGCAAGGTTCTGTCGGGCATGGCCAAGCGCATCGCTCCGGACGCCGAGGCCACGCCGCTCAACAGCCCGGCCGACATCGAAGCTTTCGCCAAGTCGCTTTAGGGACCGTCATCCCGGGTCTGCGCTACGCTTGGCCCGGGATGACAGACAAGATTGGGAGAAATCCAATGTTCGATCTCACCGGCAAGACCGCCCTCGTCACCGGTGCCACGGGCGGCATCGGCGGGGCTATCGCCAAGGCCCTGCATGCCCAAGGTGCCCATGTCGTGCTCTCGGGCACACGCGAATCAGCGCTGACGGAGCTCAAGACGCAGTTGGGCGAACGTGCTTCGTTCGTGGTGGCCAATCTATCGGACGCGCAAGCCGTGGACGGTCTGGTCGCCAAGGCCGAGGAAGCCGCCGGCGCGCCGCTGGATATCGTCATCGCCAATGCGGGCATCACCCGCGATGGCCTTATCGTGCGCATGAAGGATGATGACTGGGACACCGTCATCAAGGTGAACCTGGAGGGCTATTTCCGCCTGGCTCGCGCAGCCGCCAAAGGGATGATGAAGCGCCGCTCGGGCCGCATCATCGGCATCACCTCGGTTGTGGGCGTGACCGGCAATGCCGGACAGACCAACTATGCGGCTTCAAAGGCCGGAATGATCGGGTTTTCCAAGGCCTTGGCCCAGGAACTGGCCAGCCGCAACGTCACGGTCAACTGTGTCGCGCCCGGCTTCATCGCCAGCCCGATGACCGATGCCCTGACCGACACACAGAAGGCCGGCATCCTGTCGGGCATCCCGGCGGGGCGCCTGGGCGAAGGCAGCGATATCGCCGCCGCCTGCGTTTACCTGGCCAGCGACCAGGGCGCCTATGTGACCGGTCAGACCTTGCACGTGAACGGCGGTATGGCCATGATCTAGCCCCGCCATGCTTCTTGACGGGGGACCCGCTGGTCACCCGAAAAGGAACGTGATAGGCGGAGGCCGATAATTCCCGTGAATGGAGAGGCCTTGGCCAAACCGTTGGCGGACAACAGATTCAAAACTGAGGGACTAACAGAATGTCCGACATTCTCGAGCGCGTGCGTAAGATCGTCATCGAGCACCTGGATGCCGATCCCGAGAAGGTCACGGAGAAGGCCAGCTTCATCGATGACCTGGGCGCCGACAGCCTCGACAACGTCGAGCTGGTGATGGCGTTCGAAGAAGAGTTCGACATCGAAATTCCGGACGACGCCGCCGAGCACATCCAGACGGTTGGCGACGCTGTGAAGTTCATCACGGAAAAGACTGGCGCCTAAGGGCGTCAGGTTCGCTTTTGAGGCGAACAGACTATCACCGCCGCGCAGCACGGGCTCTTGCCATCGTGCGCGCGGCGGTTTTCGTATGTGGCCGAGAGTCGCGGCCGGAGCGGGCGTCGGATTCGTCCGTAAGTCCCATGTGTGCGCGGTACTAAGGTTGGGAGTGATCCATGCGTAGAGTTGTTGTCACCGGTCTTGGCCTGCTGACCCCTTTGGGCCAGGGCGTCGAGGTGTCCTGGAAGAACATCCTGGCTGGCAAGTCCGGCGCTAACCGGATCTCGGCCTTCGATCCGACTGATTACGCCTGCAAGGTCGCCTGCGAGGTTCCGCGCGTCGATGGACGCGGTGGCGGCGGGCCTGACGTGGAAGGCGCGTTCAATCCCGACCTGACCATGAGCCCGCGCGACCAGAAGCGGGTCGACAATTTCATTCTCTACGGCGTCGCCGCCGCCGACGAAGCCGTGAAGGATTCGGGTTGGGTCCCGGAAACCGAGGAAGACAAGTACCGCACGGGCGTGATCATGGGCTCGGGCATTGGGGGGCTGTCCACGATCGCCGACACCGCTATTGAGCTCGAGGCCCGAGGCCCGCGCAAGGTCAGCCCGTTCTTCATCTCTTCGGCCCTGATCAACCTGATCTCGGGTCAAGTGTCGATCCGCTACGGCTTCAAGGGCCCCAACCACTCGGTAGTGACCGCCTGCGCAACGGGCGCTCACGCCATTGGCGATGCCGCCCGCCTGATCAAGTACGGCGACGCTGACGTGATGGTGGCCGGCGGCGCCGAAGCGGCGGTCTGCAAGGTCGGTATCGCCGGCTTCATCGCCTGCCGCGCCGTCTCGACCGACTTCAACGACACCCCGGAAAAGGCCTCGCGTCCCTATGATCAGGACCGCGACGGCTTCGTGATGGGCGAGGGCGCCGGTGCCCTGGTCCTGGAAGAGTACGAGCACGCCAAGGCGCGTGGCGCCAAGATCTATGCCGAGGTCGTAGGCTACGGCCTGTCGGGCGACGCCTATCACATCACCGCCCCGTCCGAGGACGGCGACGGTGGCTTCCGGGCCCTGTCTGCGGCCGTGAAGGACGCCGGCCTGAAGCCTTCCGATATCGACTATGTCAACGCCCACGGCACCTCGACCATGGCCGACGGCATCGAGGCCAAGGCGGTCGAGCGCTTTCTGGGCGATCACGCCAAGAACGTGGTGATGTCGTCGACCAAGTCGATGACCGGCCACCTGCTGGGCGCAGCCGGCGCCATCGAGGGCATCTTCTCGATCCTGGCGATCCGCGACCAGATCGCCCCGCCGACCATCAACTTGGATAACCCGAATGTCGACGTCGCCATGAACCTGGCGCCCAACAAGGCCGTGCCGATGAAGATCGACGTCGCCGTCTCCAACAGCTTTGGCTTTGGCGGGACCAACGCCTCCGTCGTGTTCCGTAAAATCTCGTGAACCGCAAAGCCGCCCCGTCCCGCAAGGCCCGCAAGCATGAGTCGGCGTCGATCGCACGCCGGCTGGTCGCGATGACCTTCGCCGCCGGCGCCACCCTGGTCGTCATCGGCATGGTCTTCGTGTTCGGCGCGATATGGCTCTATCAGGGGCCCGGGCCAGCGGCCAAGGACGGCGACGTTACCTCGGTGGTCCTGCGCCGGGGGGCCAGCGTGCCCGAGATCGCCTCCAGCCTGGAAAGTGGCGGCGTGATCCGCTCGTCGTCGATCTTCATGACGGCCGCCCAGATCACTGGCGCGGCCCGTTCGCTGAAGGCCGGAGAGTATGAGTTCAAGAGCCGGGCTTCGATGGGGCAGGTTCTGGACGCGATCCGCAAGGGCAAGGTGGTTCGTCATTTCGTGACCATTCCCGAAGGCGTGACCTCGGATATGGCCGTCGACATCCTGATGCGGTCGCCCGTCCTGACGGGCGTGGCGCCGACCCCGCCGGAAGGCGCGGTCCTTCCCGAGACCTACCAGGTCGAGCGCGGCGAGGATCGATCGGCCGTCCTTCAGCGCATGATGGATGACCGTGACCAGATTCTGGACGAGCTTTGGCCGCAGCGACAGAAGGGCCTGCCGTTCTCGACCAAGGACGAAGCCATGACCCTGGCCTCGATCGTCGAGAAGGAAACAGGCATTGCCTCGGAGCGGCCGCGCGTGGCGGCCGTGTTCGTTAATCGCCTGCGCACGGGCATGCGTCTGGGCAGCGACCCGACGATCATCTACGGCCTGACCCGTGGCCGGCCGCTAGGGCGCGGCATCCTGCTGTCGGAGCTGCAGCGCCAGACGCCGTACAACACCTATCTGATCGACGGCCTGCCGCCGACACCGATCGCCAATCCCGGCCGCGCCGCCATCGCCGCCGTGCTGGATCCGCCCAAGACCGACGAACTGTATTTTGTCGCCGACGGCACCGGCGGCCACGTCTTCGCCAAGACCTATCCCGAGCACCAGGCCAATGTCGCCAAATGGCGGCAGGTCGAGCGCAAACGCGCAGCCAAGAAGCCCGCCGCCACACCCCTGAGCGGGGGCTGAGGTGGCGCTATCGGGCATGACCGGCTTCGCGCGCGTCGAAGGCGCGCACGGGGCCTGGTCCTGGGCCGTGGAAGCCCGCAGTGTCAACGGCCGCAATCTTGAGACCCGGTTTCGCGGTCCACCCGGCTTCGACAGTCTGGACCGCGCGGCCCGCGACGGCGCCCAGGCGCGATTTCAGCGCGGCCAGTTGACGGTGAACGTCCAAGGCAAGCGCGCCGAGGCCGTGGGCCAGACCCAGGTCAGCGTCGAGACCCTGGAGCGCTATCTGAAGGCCGGCGGACCCTATGTCGCCACAGGCATGGTCTCCAAGCCGTCGCTTGACGGCTTGCTGGCTCTGCGCGGCGTCATAGAGGTGCGCGAGGAAGACGACGACGCCGAGACCCGCGCTGCCGTCGAGGCCGCCATGGTCACCTCCATCGCTCGGGCGCTGGACGCCCTGAAGATCGCGCGGCTGGACGAGGGGGTCGCTCTGACCCCGGTACTCAATGGCCAGGTCGACACGATCGAGCGTCTGACGACCGAGGCCGGCGCCGAGGCCGCCGGTCAGCCCGCGGTGCTGAAGGACCGCTTCGCGCGACGCATGACCGAACTGCTGGGCGAGGCCGCCCCGGAAGAGCGCATCGTCCAGGAAGCCGCCGCCATGGCCGTGAAGGCCGATGTGCGCGAGGAACTCGATCGCCTGGCCGGCCACGTCGGCGCCGCCCGCACCCTGCTGATCGGCGAAGCTGCTGCCGGCCGTCGTCTGGATTTCCTGTCCCAGGAGTTCATGCGCGAAGCCAATACCCTCTGCTCGAAATCGGCGCTCAGCCGCCTGACTACAATCGGTCTGGAACTGAAGGCGACCATCGAGCAGTTCCGTGAACAGGTTCAGAACGTTGAATAAGCCCCACCACAACACCCGCGGCCTGCTGCTGATGGTCGTCGCGCCCTCGGGCGTGGGCAAGACCTCGCTGACACGCCGCCTAGTGGCCGATCACGGTGACCTGCACCTGTCGATCAGCGCGACCACTCGCGAGCCGCGCCCGGGCGAGCATGATGGCCGCGACTACCACTTCGTCAGCCACGACAAATTCCAGGAGATGATCGCGGCGGACGCGTTCCTCGAATGGGCCGAGGTCTACGGCAATTTCTACGGCAGCCCAAAGCCGCCGATCATGGAGGCGCTGGATCGCGGCGAGAGTGCGCTGTTCGACATCGACTTCCAGGGCGCCATGAAGGTGCACAAGCAGGCCGGCGCCGACAGCGTGCTGGTCTACATCCTGCCGCCGTCCCTGGCCGAGATGAGCCGTCGCCTGCACGCCCGCAGCCAGGACAGCGAAGAGGTCATCCACCGCCGTCTGGCCCGCGCCAAGGACGAGGTCGCCGCCTGGGAGCAGTTTGACTACGTCATCCTCAACGACGACTTCGATCGCGCCTATTCGGACCTGGCCCACATCTATCACGCCGAGCGCCAGAAGCGGGTTAGGAACCCCTGGATCGGTGATCTGGTGCAGGACCTGCTGGTAGAAGAGATCTAGCTCAGCGTTGCCCGCGCCAGCGCCAGGAAGCCCTCGATCGGCACGTTCTCGGCGCGGATGTCGGGGCTGATTCTGGCCTTCTCGCACAGATCTCCGCCGCCGAGCGCCTTGAGACTGGAGCGAAGCATCTTGCGCCTTTGACCGAAGGCGGCGGCGGTGACGCGTTCTAGCGCGGCCAGTTCATTGGCGGGCGGGATGACGACGCGTGGGATCAGACGGATCACGGCCGAATTGACCTTGGGCGGCGGCGTGAAGGCGCGGGCGGGCAAGTCCATGATCACCTTGGCCTCGCAGACCGTCTGGGAGATCACGGCCAGGCGACCATAGGCGTCGTCATTGACCTGTGCGGCGATGCGCTCGGCGACCTCCTTCTGGAACATCAGGGTCATCGACAGCGGCAGGAATGGGCCGGTTAGCCAGTTGATCAGCAACTGGGTACCGACATTGTAGGGCAGGTTGGAGACCACATGCGCGGGGACGCCGCCCACGGCCTTGCTGGCGTCGACCTTCAGGGCGTCGCCCTGGACGACCTCCAGCCGCTGGTCAGCGGCTTCGGAGAGTTCGGCCAGGATCGGCATGAAGCGCGTGTCCATCTCGATGGCCACCACCCGGGCACCAGTCTCAAGGAGGGCGCGGGTCAGGCCGCCCGGACCGGGGCCGACCTCGATCACCACGTCATCGGGACCAATCCCGGCCAGCCGGGCGATCTTGCGGGTGATGTTGAGGTCCAGCAGGAAATGCTGACCAAAGCTCTTGCGGGCCAGAAGGTCGTGACGCTCCAGGGCGTCGCGCAGCGGCGGCATGTCGGCCAGGCTCATGGTGGTTCGGTCTCGAAAAAGGTCAGGCCGCGCGCCGGGCGGCGATCTGCGCCGCCAGCTTGATGGCGGCGATCAGGCTATCGGCTCGGGCAAGGCCCCGTCCAGCGATGTCGAAGCCGGTGCCGTGATCGGGCGAGGTGCGGACGATCGGCAGGCCCAGGGTGACGTTCACACCGCCCCAGAAGTCGAGCATCTTGACCGGGATCAGGGCTTGGTCGTGATACATGCACAGCACCGCGTCGTAGCGGGCGCGCGCTTCGGCGTGGAACAGGGTGTCTGCGGGGGCTGGCCCCATGACCTCGACGCCGAGGTCGCGCAGCACACGGGCGGCGGGCTCGATGATCTCGATTTCCTCGCGGCCCAGCGCGCCGCTCTCGCCGGCATGGGGGTTGAGGGCGGCCAGGGCCAGGCGGGGCCGGGCGACCCCGAAGTCACGCTTGAGGGCCTGACTGGTGACCATGCCGGCTGTGACAATGGCCTCCACCGACAGGGCGGCTGAGACATCGCTCAGTGCCTTGTGGATTGTCACCAGGGTGGCGCGCAGGTTTCCGGCGGTCAGCATCATCACAGGACCGCGCACGGCTTCCTGAGCCGCTCCGGCGGTCAGTTCGGCCAGGAATTCGGTATGGCCCGGAAAGGCAAAGCCGGCGTCGTAGAGCGGCGCCTTGGCGATCGGTGCCGTAACCAGACCCGCAACATCGCCAGATAGCGCCAAGCCCGCGCCCGTCTCAATGCAGCGGATGATTTGGGCGGCGTGGGCGCTGGACGGCCGACCTGCGATCACGGGGCTCAACAGTGGCACGTCGAGCACGGGCAGGGCGGTCGGGAAAACATCAAGGGCTTCGGCCGGCCCCGTGACGGTCTTGACCCTCACGCCCGAGCCGGCTGAGGCCAGAGACCGCGCGTCTCCCACGACCATAAAGGGGGGGCCTTCCCACCGGAGAGCCGCCCAGGCCTTGGCGATGATCTCGGCCCCGATGCCGGCGGGATCGCCGGCGCTCAGGGCCAGGGGTATGGTTTTCACCGGGTTTCTATGGTCGCCGAGTTGCGGAGGTCGCGTAGATAGCGCTTCGAGATCATGGCCAGCTGCTGGCCGCGCAGGCGGTTCTCGATCTGGTCGTGCGACGGCGCGCCGCCGCCCGACTGACGTTTGCCGCAGACGGCGATCAGGTGAAGGCCGGCGTCGGTGCGGATCGGATCCGAAACCTGACCAATTTCCAGGGCCGTGGCGGCTGCCTGGAAGGCGGGAGCGAGGTCGGTGATTTCCGCTTCGCCAAGATCACCGGCGACTAGGCCATCCACCTTGCCGGCGGCGGCTTCCAGGGTCGAACAGCTGGTGATCTGAGGCTTCAGGGCCAGCAGTGCGGTGTTGGCGGCTTCAATCTGCTGGGCTGTGGCGTCGGCGGCCAGCGGATAGGCGACTTGCTTGAGGTCGACCAGAGCGGTCTTAGCGCCCGCGCGCTTGTCACGCAGGTAGATGATGTAGACACCGTCCCTGACCGGGATCGGTCGCGAAAGCTGTCCGGGGCGCAGCTCTTCCAGCGCGGTGTCGACCTCGGGCGGCATCTCTCCGGGGCCTACCCAGCCGGCGTCGCCGCCATTGGCCGCCGTGGCGGCTGACGAGAACTGACGCGCGACGGACGGGAAGGGCGCGCCTTGCTGCATTTGGGCGACCAGCTGGGTCGCGCCGCTGACGGCCGTTTCCATGCCGCCGACGCGGGCGGCGTCGATGAACACTTCACTGACCTGGTACTGCGGCTTGCTGGCCGACTCGGCCGCGCGGCGCTGGAAGGCCTTGATCTGGTCTTCGCCGACGCGCAGACGCGAGCCATATCGACCGCTGATCCAGTTCTGCCAGCTGCTGTCGATGCGGATCTGCGAGCGGAAGGTCTCGGCGCCGACGCCCTGCGCGGCCAGCTGGGCCAACAGCTGGGCGCCGGTCATGTTGGCGCTATTGCCCTTGGCGATGTCGTCGATCTGCTCGTCGACTTCCTTGTCGGTCGAGATGATCGTGATCTTCTGGGCCTTCTCGACCCGGCGCAGTTCCTGCAGTTGGACATGCTCATCGATCAGCGAGCGAAGGGCTTCCTGCTCAAGCTGGGGAAGATTTTCCTGGGTCGGCTGTACGCCCGAGCTGACCATCAGCAGGCGCATGCGCTGCATAAGATCATAGCTGGAAACGATGTCGTCATTGACCACCGCCGCGACGCTTTCCGACAGCCCCCGCGGGGGCGCCTCCACGGGGGGCGGCGCGGCCGAGACGGACGCTGCGTCTTGAGCGAAGGCAGGCGCGCCAAGGCTCGCCATGGACAGGGCGATAATCGACGCGGCTCCAGCCGCGGCAAGGGTCTTCACGCTACGCGCAGGCCGCATGGGTAGTGTCGTTCCTCTAGGCGCGACGTGCCGATCACGCGCGCAAAACTCACGCGCACCGGGGGCGACGCGGGATCAATTTACTGGCTGTACCCTGTATCACCCAATGTGGCGAGGGTTAGGCGAAACACAACGGACTGGTCGGCCTGCAGCTTCAGACCGCCGGTCGAAGCCTGGCTGAAACGGTCTTCATTCTGGTAGATGACGTCAATGCGGATGCAGTCGTCGGTATAGGCCACGCCCAAATCACGACGGCGCCAGACCCCGGCCACGAGGTCCTGCTGGCCATAGGCCGTGACGCCCCACTTCTTGGTGATGTTCAGCTGGCCGCGCATTTCGAAGGTTTCCAACGGGAAGCCGCCGGCGTCCTGCTGGTCCTTGATGTAGCGCACCGAGCCGTTGGCGACCTTGTGGAAGGCGTCGACGCCGGCCTCGATGCGGCGGAACTTGTTGCTGGCCAGGTCCGGCGCATATCGGGTGCGGACGAAGGCGTTGACGCCGCGCACCGGGGTGACCGTGGCCGCCACGATCCAGTCCGAAGACTTCGTCTGCAGGCCCGAGCGGGCGGGTAGCAGCGGGTCGAACTCCGAGCGGAAGCTGCGACCGACCAGAATGCTGGCGCCGCGAGTGTCTTTGTACTTGATGGTCGCCCGCGCCCCGACATTCATGCGCTGGCCGCCCTCATAGAGGTCAAAGCCCGGCGACTTGTTGGCGCGGAACAGGTTGGTCTCGTCGAACTCGAACGAGGTGCTGTCCTCGTTGTAGAGATAGGTCGTCGCGCCGCTGGTGCCGACCACGATCGGCACGCGGCGGCTCTCGGAGCCGGCGGCGACCTGGGCCAGGGGCTCCAGCACCACAGTGCCGCCCTTGAGCGCCTTGAAGAACGGGTAGCTGAAGTCGACGCCGGTCACGCCCAAGGCGCGCGAATAGGTCTGACTGTCATCGGCACCCGGCAGGTCGGAGACGCGATAGGCATCGCCGCGCGCCTGGGCAAAGGGCGATACCCGCACCCCCGACTTGAGGGTGAGGGTCGAGCGCCAGTCGGCGCTGACGCTGCCGCGCTGGCTGTCCACACCGTCCAGGGTCGCGCCATAGGGCGACTCGGCGCGGGTCAGGATCACGCCCGTGCCCTGCAGGCGCAGGCGTCCGCCCAGCACCGGATCCTTCGGCTGCCAGCGACCTTCGACTAGCGGGCCGATCAGCGGGAAGACGTCGCTGTTCTCGAAGCTGGCCAGGCCCGTGACCGCATCAATGCCCGAAACCCGCAAACCTTGCACCGAGACGGCGGAAAGCGACAGGTACGACAGCTTGTCCTGACGGGTGGTGTAGATCTGCGAGCTGAGCCGGCGGTCCTCGCTCGTGAACAGGCCGCGCTGCTGGTAGACGTCGTTGATCGAATAGTTGTCGAAGAGCAGCTTGTCGGACGTGCGTTCCGCGCTGAAACCCCACTTCCACTTGTCGTTGATGTCGAACATGCCTCGGGCAAGTATATAGCTGCGCGGCGTGGCTTCGCCGAAGCGCTCGCCACGGCTGTCGATGTCCTTTTCGTAGGTGAGTCCGCCCCGAATCTCGGCGACGCCGGAATAGAATCGCTTGCGCCAGTGGGTGTTGAGGAACGGGTTAACACTCGAATTGATCTGGGGGCTTAGGACGATGTCCTGAGACGGCGAAATCACATAAAGATACGGCTGCTGATAGGAAATGCCGCGCCGCTTGGACGCTCCCAGCTTGGGTGTCAGGAAGCCAGAGCTACGGGTCGCCTGCGGGTCAGGGTGCCAGAACACCGGCAGGTACATCAGCGGCGCGCCCCACAGCCGGATGACCGCGTTCTTGTAATAGACGAGCTGGCGATCCTTATCCTGAACCACCTTGTCGGCGGCGACCGACCAGGTCGGGGTCGGCTTTTCGGCGCAGATCTCACATGGCGTGTAGATCGCCTGGTTGAGCTCCTGGATGTTGTCGTTGCGCCGGATGGCCGAGACGGCGGCGATCTTGACGTTTTGGTCCATTCGGGCCGAGAAGCCCAGGGCAAAGCCGGCCTTCAGGTCCTTGTCCAGGGTCATCTCGTCGGCGAACTGGGCGGTGCCGTCGCCGTTGATCAGCGCGACCTTGCCCTTGGCCGTGATGACCCCGGCCTTGGCGTCATAGATCATTTCCTCGGCGCGCAGGGTGCGGCCCTGATAGCGCGCTTCGACGTCGCCTCGGGCGGTCAGGATCTGGGTCTTGTCGTCGCGGATCAGCAGGTCGGATTCGAGATAGTAGCCTTCGTCCCCCAGACCGTCTGATGGCGGGGCCTTGACGACCGGTACGGGCGTAACCTCGACCGACGCCTGCTGGGCATGCGCGGTCGTGGTGGCGAGCACCATCGAGGCGACACCGGCGAGCAGACGCAAGCGACCCGGCAGGGGCGACGCGCCTTGACGCTGATCCTTCATGAACGACCTCGGAGACACGGACTCAACCATCCTCGGTATAGCAAAGCAGAGTGAAGCCCGCCAAAAGCGCGACGAGCGGGGGAGTCCAGGCGGCGACCGCCGAGTGCAGAACCTCGGCCTTCGCGAGCGCGCTGCATAGCTCGTTGAAGAAGAAAAATCCGAAACCCAAGGCGACGCCCGATCCGGCCAGGGCCGCCAGACCGCCCAGACGCATCAGGCGCAGCGAGAACGCCGCAGCCAGAACCGACATGGCGGCGAACAACAGTGGTGTCGCCAGGATCTGATGGTAGCGCAGGCGGAAAGGCGTGGCCGAGAAGCCGGCCTCCTCGGTCCGCTTGATCGTGGTGGGCAGGCGCCAAAGGGCCACCGCTTGGGGCGAGTTGAAGCGCTCCGAGGCGGTGCGGTCATCGAGATTGGAGGGGATAGACAGGCTCTCGGAGCGAATCGCCCCGGCCCCGGGTGTCGCCTCGCGCACGCCGATCAGGCGCCAAAAGCCGGGCTCCAGCCGAGCCTCGTTGGCCTCGATGCGGCGCGAAAAATCCATCACGCCCTTGCTGTTGAGTGTATAAACGAACAGTGACACGCCGCGCAGGCGCACCGAGCCGTCGATCTGGTCGCGGGCCCGGGCCCGAATGACGATCTGGGTCTTGTCGTCGCCCTGGCGCAGCCAGGTGCCCTTGGGCGCGGCCTTCAGATAGTTCGCCATCATCGCGTCGCGCGTGACTTCATACTGAGCGGTCATGGCCGTGCTCAGAGGGTTGAGCAGAGTGATGGTGAGCACGCCGATCACAAAGGCGGCCGCTGCCGCTGGCAGAATGAAGCGCCAGGCTGAGACACCTGCGGCGCGCATGGCGATCAGTTCGCTGCGCCGGTTCAGGCCGACGAAGGCGCCCAGGGTGCCGAACAGAAAAATGAACGGTGTCAGCACCAGGATGGTCGCTGGGGCCTGCAGAATTGTCAGGTACAGCAGTTCCAGGAAGCCGATATCAGCCCGAGTGCCGACGTTGCGGGCGATGTCGACGAAGGCGATCAGCATGACCATCGAGCCCAGCACCGCCAGGGCCGCGCCCAGCGAGGCCATGGTCCGCTTCAGGACGTAGCGCTCGACCATGCCGACGCCGAAACTCATGCGGCAGCAGCCTGGGCGGCATAAGCAGCCTTGCGGCGGCTGATGGCGACGTGGCGCGAGACCTTCTGGCGGAAGATCTGGGCCATGCCCCACCAAAGGGCTCCAAGCGGCACGGCGTACTGCATGATATTGAGCCAGGCGTTGTCCTCGCACGCCGCCTGGACGCCGAAGCCGACGATGCGCACGACCGCCGCCGCCGCGCCGACGGCGGCGATGCGCTTGCCATAGCCCATGCGGCTGAACTGGCCGCCGATCACAGCCGCCAGAGCCATGGCCATCAGCGCGATGTTGTAGAGAGGGCTGGCGAAACGCGAATGGGCCTCGGCCAGCAGGCCGATGCGGTTCTTCTGCTCCCACTCCTGGGTCAGGTCCGGATAGAACAGCTCATGCAGATAACGGTCGGCGATCTTGTAGTGGAGCAACTCGTCGCTCTGGAACAGCGAGGACAGGTCGAAGGTGTATTCCTCGAATGAGGTGTACTGCAGCACACCAGACCTTGAAAACTGCTGGTTGGAGCCCTTGAACATGATCAGAACCGGGGCGCCGTTGCGTGTGGCGATCACCGCTTCGCGGGACGAATAGGTCGAGGCTCCGCCATCGGGGCGTTCCTGGTGAATGAACAGGTTGTGGATCAGGTTGTCGCGGTCAATCGACTGGGCATAGACCGTCAGGCCGGGGCCGGGCTCGGTGAACTGTCCGGGCTGAACCAGCGTAGAGGCCACGTCTGTCTTCACCGTAAAGGCGGTCTCGCGGATTTGACGCGCGCTCCAGGGCTGGACCCACAGGCCCAGGAACAGCGAGAACAGGGCCGCGAACACCGCCAGCCGCATGGCGGGCGATATGACCCGCCAGCGACTCATGCCGCCCGAGAAACAGACCACGATCTCCTGCTCGGTGTGCAAGCGGTTCAGGGCCACCAAGGCGGCCACGAACAGGGCGATCGGGAGGATGATGTTGAGCAGCTGCGGCAGGGCCAGCATGATGATCTTGAGGAAAACCAACGCGCTCTGGCGCTGGGTGACCAGGATGTCGAACTCCGACAGGCTGCGGGCCAACAGCGCAAGCGCCGCCAGGGCAGCCGCCGCGAAGAGCGTCGGACCCAAGACTTGGCGAAAGAGGTAGCGTTCGATCAGGCGCATCAAAAAGGGGGTTCGGGCGGGCGGATTCGAAAACGGCGAACCCCTAGGAAGAGGGCTGTTCTACACGGGCGCTTCCCCCCCGCACAACCGTAGACCGCGCCTCATGCGGCACCGGAAGTCTTTTCTCTCGACGAGGGTTGGACTATGCCGCCAGATCAAGGCGTGACGGCCGGACAAAGGGCCGCATCGTGAGTCGCGGTTGCGGTTCGGGATGGTTAAGGCGCCAAGCCAATTCAGGAGCGTGCGATGCGTATCGAGTTCGTCCCCGCCGACCTTCATGCCGGCGCTACCGCTGCGGTGGCCGTGCTGGCCCATGAGGCTGCAGCCCTGTCGCCCGAGGCCCGGGTAATCGACGAGGCCACCGGTGGTGCCCTGGCGCGCGCCATCGCCGGCGGGCGCTTCACCGGCGCCAAGGGTCAGGTTTTGGATCTGGTCGCGCCGCACGGCCTGGAGGCTGCCCGCATTGTGCTGATCGGCGTCGATGGCGTCGGCGCGGTTGAGCCGGAGGCCGTCGAGGCTGCAGCCGCTCACGCATTCCAGGCCGTGAAGGCCTCGGGCGTCACCGAGCTGGTTCTGAAAATGGGCGCTGACGCCGAGACAGCCGCCCGCGCCGCCTTTGGCGTCAAGCTGGCCGCCTATCGCTTTGACAAGTACCGCACCACCGAAAAGGCCGAGAAGAGGCCGTCGGTGACCGTGGTCAAGGTCGCCGCCGCCGATCCGGTCAAGGCCGCCAAGGTGTTTGAAAGCCTGGACGCCTTGGCCGACGCCATCCTGTTCAGCCGCGACCTGGTGTCCGAGCCGGCCAATATTCTGCATCCCGAAGAGTTCGCCGCTCGCGCCAAGAGCCTGGAAAGCCTGGGCCTTGAAGTCGAAATCCTCGGCGAGGCCCAGATGGCGGAGCTCGGCATGGGCAGCCTGCTGGGCGTTGGCCAGGGCAGCGTGCGTGAGAGCCAACTGGTCATCATGAAATGGACAGGCGCGGTCGACAAAGCCGCCCAGCCCATCGCTTTCGTCGGCAAGGGCGTCACCTTCGACACCGGCGGCATCAGCATCAAGCCCGCCGACGGCATGGAAGACATGAAGTGGGACATGGGCGGCGCGGCCGCCGTGGCCGGCGTCATGCACGCCCTGGCCGGCCGTAAGGCCAGGGTCAACGCCATCGGGGTGCTGGGCCTGGTTGAAAACATGCCCGACGGCAATGCCCAGCGCCCCGGCGACGTGGTCACCTCGATGTCGGGCCAGACCATCGAGGTCATCAATACCGACGCAGAGGGCCGTCTCGTGCTGGCCGACGCCCTCTGGTATACGCAGCAGCGTTTCAAGCCACAGTTCATGATCGACCTGGCCACCCTGACCGGCGCGATCATCATCTCGCTGGGCCATGACTATGCCGGTCTGTTCAGCAATAACGACGGCTTGTCGGAAAAGCTTCTGGCCGCAGGCAAGGCCGAACGCGAGAACCTGTGGCGCATGCCGCTGCCGGCGTCTTACGAAAAGCAGATCGAGAGCCCCATCGCCGACATGAAGAACATCGGCGGTCGTCCCGCCGGGTCAATCACGGCGGGCCTGTTCCTGCAGAAGTTCGTCAACGGCGTGCCGTGGGCCCACCTCGACATCGCCGCCGTGGCGTGGCGCAAGCCTTCGACCGATCCGACCGTGCCTGACGGCGCGGTGGGCTTTGGCGTCCGGCTGCTCAACCGTCTCGTCGCCGACGCCTACGAAGGCTGATCGATCCGATGTCAGGCACCCCCTGCGAGGTCTGGTTTTACCATCTGGAGCGAAGCAGCACCGAACAGGTGCTGCCAGAACTGCTGGAAAAGACCCTGGGGCGGGGCTGGAAGGCGTTGGTGCGCGGCAGCGACGCCGGCCGTATGGAAGGCCTGGACGGTCATCTGTGGACCTATCGCGACGACACCTTTCTGCCGCACGGCCTGGCCAGCGAGCCGATGGCCGAGCGGCAGCCGGTGCTGCTGACCGACCGGCTGGACAACCCTAACGGCGGTGATGCGTTGTTTCTGCTCGACGGGGCTGAGCTCGGCGATCTGGCCGGATTCTCGCGTTGTGTTCTACTGTTTGACGGTCGTGACGAGCCGGCGCTGGCCCAGGCGCGCAGCCGCTGGGCGGGTTTCAAGAAGGCCGGGCACCCGGTGTCGTACTGGCGCCAGGGCGCTGAACGCGGATGGGAGAAACAGGCATGAAGACGCTGATCATGGCGGGGCGCGTGCTTGCCGCCGCCGTTCTGGTGGCCTCATGCTCCAGTGCGCCGCCGCCGGCGCCGCTTCCGCCGCCCGAAACGCCCGTGGCCCCGCCGCCTGTGGCCATCGCGCCGCCGCAGCCCAAGGACCAGTGCGGCATGGTCGAAGCCAAGGCCTTTATCGGCAAGAACCGCACCGAACTGCCGGCGGCCGTGGATCCCACGCGATGGCGGGTGGCCTGCACCACCTGTCCGGTGACCATGGACTTCCGGCCCGATCGCCTGAACATCCTGTTCGACGCCGAGACCGGCAGGGTGAAAGAGGTCAAGTGCGGCTAGACCGACAAGACATAGGGCGCACAGTCCTGGCCTCGCTGATCGCGGGGCTGGGCTTTGCGCTTTGCGCCTATGTCGGTGTCGAGGTTCCCCGCGCCTATAACCAGGTGACGCCGATCTGGCTGTCCAACGGCTTTGTCGTAGCCTGCCTGCTGGCCGTAGAGACCCGCCGCTGGACCTGGATGCTGGCCGCCTCCCTCGTCGGCGCGCTTCTGGCAGGCGCGCATGCGGGCGACGCCCTGCTCGTAAACTTCACGCTGGCGCCCAGTAACATCCTGCAGGTCTGGCTGTGCGCCTGGTCCACGCGCCGGGTTCTTGGGCGGGAGATCGACCTGGGCCGGCCCAGGCACATGATCGCGTTCGTCGGACTGGCGGGATTCGCCGCGCCTCTCGTCACCGGCGCGCTTTCTTCCCTCATCCATACGGCCATACGCGGCGGGGATGTCTGGGCCAACATGGCGGTTTGGGTGCTGGGCGATATTCTGGGCATCCTTACGGTGACGCCGTGTGTTCTGGTCCTGGTCAAGGCCAAGTCCTATCTGGCAGAGCGTGGCGTAACACGGGACGGTCTGCTTGCCCTGCTGGCTCTTTTCATTGTCACGATAGCGGTGTTCTCGCAGGGGCGTTACCCGCTCCTGTTCATGGTGCCACCGGTCATGCTGCTTGTCGCGTCGCGACTCGAGGTTCTGGGCGCTGTGCTTGGCGCGGCCATGGTCGCGACGGTCGCGGTGCTGTTCACCATGGCCGGCGTCGGTCCCATGCAACTGATCGAAGATTCCCCGGTTGAACAGTCGATCATTCTGCAGGCTTTTCTGGCCGTATCGATCTTTGTCAGCCTGCCCGTCGCCGCCTTTCAGCGGCAGAGGCGCACTATCCTGGATCGCATGGCCGAGGCTAGCGAGGCGGCGGCTCGCAGTGAGGCCCGATATCGCCTGCTGACCGAAAACGCCCTTGATGTGATCGTGCACAGCGATCTGAACGGGCGGGTGACCTATATTTCGCCCTCCGTCCTGGCTGTTCTGGGTTATGCGCCCGAAGAGCTGACCGGGGAGCGTCCGATTGAATTCGTGCATCCTGACTATATGGGTGCGGTGATCGCCATCAGCCGGGGCCTGGTCGGCGGTGAGACCCAAGGCGCGCCGGACCGCATCGAGTACCAGGCCCATCGCAAGGACGGCGCAGCGATCTGGTTGGAGTCGCGTCCGACCTTGGCCCTCGATCCTGTCAGCAGCGAGAAGGTCGGCATCACTGACGTGGTTCGTGACATCACCGCGCGCAAGATACTGGAGCAGGATCTACGCGAGGCCAGGTTCACGGCTGAAGCCGCCGCCGCCGCCAAAGGCGAGTTTCTGGCCAATATGAGCCACGAGCTTCGAACGCCCCTGACGGCAGTGATCGGTTTCGCCAATCTGGTCGCCGACCAGCCTGAGCTGTCTGCCGAAACCCGTCGTCACGTGGCCAGGATCGTTGACGGCGGTCGCTCTTTGCTGGCCACGATCAACGACATCCTGGACTTCTCCAAGCTTGACGCTGGTCACATGGAGATTCGGCCGCGCGGCGTGGATGTTGCCGAGCTGGCGCGCGAGGTTCTGGCCATCTTCACCCTGCAGGCATCGGCCAAGGGGCTGAGCGTGATCTGCGAGGGGCTAGAATCCCTGCCGGCCAGTCTCTGGCTCGATCCCGAGCGGCTGCGTCAGGTGTTGCTGAACCTGATCGGTAACGCGATCAAGTTCACCGAGACCGGCAGCGTTACCCTGAGCCTGACCTATGACACCACAGCAGAGCGGCTTGGCGCCGCAGTCGCCGACACCGGGCGTGGCATAGCCGAGGAAGACCTCAAGCTGCTGTTCATGCGCTTCTCGCAGGTCGACGCCTCGATCCGTCGCCAACATGGCGGCACGGGCCTTGGCCTGGCGATCTCCAAGGGCCTGGTCGAGGCCATGGGCGGCCAAATCGGCGTCGAGAGCCGGCCGGGCCATGGTACGCGGTTCTTCTTTGACCTGTTCGCGCCCGTCCAGACCCTCGACGAGACCGAAGACGATGCACCGCCCCCCAGCTTGCCGAAGGGGTGCCGGGTGCTTGTGGTCGATGACAACGCCGCCAATCGCGAACTTGTGCGCACCGTGCTGGAAGCCTTCGACGCCCGTGTTTCGGAGGCGGTCGATGGTGAGGAAGGCGTGATGGCCGCCCAGGCTGAGCAGTTCGACGTCATTCTGATGGACCTGCGCATGCCGCGCCTTGATGGCGCGCAGGCGGCCGAACGCATCCGCAGCGGAGAGGGACCCAGCGCCGGCGCGCCAATCATAGCCTTCTCGGCGGACGTCGGATCGGGATCGCCGGGGGCGGTGTTCAGCGGCTCGGTCTCCAAGCCGATGACGGTTGTGTCCCTCGTCGGCGCGATCTCCGCCCTTCTGCCCGCCTGAGGCAGTCAGGACAGACGGCTCTATGCCTCGGCCGCCGACAGCTCTTCGGCCAGGCCCATCCAGGTTGCCTCGGCGTCCTGCAGCTTGGTCTGGGCGGCGTCGCGTCGCTTGGTCAGTTCCGCCACCTTGGGCGGGTTCTTGTAGAGGAGCGGATCGGCCAGCTGGGTTTCCAGTTCGGCCACCTGACGCGTGGTGCGGGTGACCACCTGTTCGGCGGCCTCGATCTTGCGCTTCAGCGGCTCGATGGCGACGGTCTTGCGCGGTGCGGCGGCGGGCGTTTCGGCCTTGGCTGGCTCGCGCGCCACCTGGGTCGGCTTCACCGACTGCTTGGCGCGGTCCAGCACGAACTTGGCGTAGTCATCCATGTCGCCGTCGAAGGGCTTCACGGTGCCATCCGCGGCCAGCCACAGGCGGTCGGCGACCAGTTCCATCAGCGACCGATCGTGGGTGATCAGGATCACAGCGCCCTCATAGTCGTTGAGGGCGTCGAGCAGGGCTCGGCGGCTGTCGATGTCCAGGTGGTTGGTCGGCTCGTCGAGGATCAGCATGTGCGGCGCATCCATGGCCACCATGTTAAGCAGCAGGCGCGCGCGCTCGCCACCCGACAGATTGGCGACCGTGGTCTCCTGCTTGTCGAAGCCGAGGCCGAACTGCGCCAGTTTCGAACGGCGTGAGGATTCGCTCGCTTCCGGCATGGCCCGGCGGATGATCTCCAGCGGGGTGTCGTCCGGATCCATCGCCTCGATCTGGTGCTGGTGGAACCAGCCGACCTTTATCTTGCGGTCGCGGTGGAATTCGCCGGACTGCACGCCAAGGGCCCCGGCGATCATCTTGGCGAAGGTCGACTTGCCGGCGCCGTTGACACCCAGCAGGCCGATCCGGTCGTCCAGGTCCATGCGCAGGTTGAGGTTCTTGAGGATCGGGCGACCCTCCTCGTAGCCTACATTGGCCCGTTCCAGGCGAATGAGCGGCGGGGCCAGCGGTCGCGGCGGCGAGGGCAGGGTGAAGGGCGCGACGCGCTCTTCGATCGTTGTGGCTACCGGCTCCATCTTGGCCAGGCGCTTCATGCGGGACTGGGCCTGGGCGGCTTTGGAGGCCTTGGCCTTGAAGCGGTCGACGAAGGACTGCAGGTGGGCGCGCTCGGCGTCCTGCTTGGCCTTTGCCGAAAGTTGCAGGCGGGACTTCTCGGCGCGGCGCTTTTCGAAGTCGTCGTAGCCGCCCGTGTAGAGCTCCAGCTTGCCGCCGGCCAGGTGCAGCATGTGCGTGCAGCTGTTGTTGAGCAGTTCGCGGTCGTGACTGACGATCAGGGCGGTGTGAGGATACTTCTGAAGCCTCGCCTCAAGCCACAGGGCGCCTTCCAGGTCGAGATAGTTGGTCGGTTCGTCCAGCAGCAGCATATCGGGTTCGGAGAACAGGGCGGCCGCAAGGGCGACGCGCATCCGCCAGCCGCCTGAGAACTCGGCCATCGGGCGTTGCAGGTCTTCCTGGGAGAAGCCCAGGCCGGAGAGAATTTCCGACGCCTTGGCCGGCGCCGCATCGGCGTCGATCTCGATCAGCCGAGCCCAGATCTCGCCCATGTCCTCGGGATCTGCGTCCTCCAGACGCGTCAGGAGGCTGTGGCGCTCTTCGTCGGCTTCAAGCACGGTGTCCAGCAGACTGAAAGGCGTCGCGGGGTGCTCCTGGTCCACCGAGCCGATGCGCGCGGACTTGGGCAGGTTGATCTCGTCGTCGCTGGCATGCAGTTGGCCCAGGATCAGCTTGAACAGGGTGGACTTGCCCACGCCGTTACGGCCGATCAGGCCGACCTTGGCACCGGGCGGCAGGCTGACGCTGGCGTGGTCGAAGAACTTCCGTCCCCAGGCGTTGAAGGTCAGGTCTTTGATCTGGAGCATTTTGAAGGACGACTACGCGGCGGGTTGGCGGGGAGGAAGCGCCCGGCTATAAGCCCGCAGCTCCCCAATTCACAACTTTATGTGTGAGATATCTTCGTGACCGAACGCACCTTCTCGATCCTCAAGCCGGACGCCACGCGTCGCAACCTGACCGGCGCCATCAATGCGGTGATCGAGGCCGCCGGCCTGCGCATCGTCGCCCAG
>JANOSS010000031.1:0-34386 GCA_031415995.1 Caulobacter sp.
CCACCTCCCCCAGAGGGGGAGGATCTAGAACTCAGCAATCGTGCCCCGCCCCCAACGGCCGGCACCGTCCATCGATATCCGTCGGCGGCTTCACGCCCGTCACCGCCGCGATGGTGGGGGCGATATCCACCGTGTCCAGCGGCAGGACGCGCTCGCGGGGCGCGCCGTCTTTCCACCAGAAGATGATCGGCACCCGGCGGTCATAGTCCCACGGGCTGCCATGGGTGGAGACATAGGTCGCTCCGGCCGTTGCGGGCACGAGGTCGGGCTTGAAGGCGATGACGATGTCGCCTGAGCGGCCGGGATAGGCGCCGCGGCGCATGCGTTCGCGGATCGAGATTTCCTCGGGCGAAGTGTCGCCCGGCTCCGGCGCCAGAGTCAGCAGGGTGTTGACGTCAAACGCCTCGACCACCTCAGGTTGGCGCGAGACCAGGGCCAGGGCGGCGGCGGTGATCCGCATATGCTCCACCGGCGGCAGAGCCTTCCTGTCGGGCCCGACGACATCGATGGTGTTGATGCCGCCATCGGCGACCAGAGGGTCGTAGGACAGGCCCAGATCGGCGCGCAGCGTCTCGTTCAGCTTGGCCAGCCACGGCTTGGTGGCGATGCGGTCGGCATCATAGCCCTCTTCTCGCAGCCGCTCTGGCATGTCGGCGCCGCCATGGTCGGCGGTCAGCACCACCAGAACAGCGCCCTTGGCCTTGCCGACCTTGTCGAGGAACGCCCCCAGCCGATCGTCCAGACGGGCAATCTGGTCGCACATCTCCGGGCCGCGGGTGCCGTAGCGGTGGCCGATATAGTCGGTGGCTGACAGGCTGACGGTCAGGACATCGACCTGGGGCCCGTCGCCCAGCCCGTAGGCGTCTCGCAGCTGGGCCGCCAGTTCCAGGGTGACCTGATCGGTATAGGGACTGGAGCCCAGGTCGCGGAGCTTGCCGACTTCGTCACTGGCGACGGGGATCGGCAAGGCCGCGCGCCATCGGCGTCCTCCGGTCTCGTAATCGGCCTCCAGGGCCTTGCAGCGCTTGGCCGAGCCGCCGGTCAGGGCGTCCATCGGGCCCTTGGCATAGTTCCAGACAAACGGGTGCTTCTTGATGTCAGCCAGCATCCTGGCATTGAAGGCCGCGACGGGCTTCAGACGCGCCTCGGCGGTCTGGCCCGGCGGCACATAGGTGGTGAAGCCAAAGCCCGGCTGCAGCCAGAAGGCGCCGTCGGCCTTGTGACCCGCCATGGTGATCGCGCCGCGATCCTTGCCCGAGACGCCGAACACGCGGCTGGTCGGAGAGACGGCCTTCAGCCAATCGCCATAGGTGGTGGCGACCATGTTCTTCGGGCTGACCGGGCGGCCCTTGGGGTCGTGGGCCAGCGCGACGCTGTCGTCGCCCAGACAATAGACTTGCTTGCCAAGGCCGGCGTCGTACCAGTCGTTGGCGCTGATGCCGGTCTTGTTGGGATGCTTGCCCGTCAGCAGGGTGGAGTGCCCCGGGCAGGTCTCGGTCATGGCGTGCGACTGATAGCCGCTGGGATAGACCACGCCTTCCCGCGCCAGCTTGCCCAGGCCGCCGGTGAACTCGCTCCGATGCTGGGCGAACAGGTTGGCGCTGAACTGGTCGATCGAAATCACCACCACCAGCCTGGGATCAGGTTTGCTGAAGGCGCGAGGCTGGGCCAGGACCGGAGCACTGAGGGCGAGCGCGGCGCAGGCAAGCGCGCCGGAAGTAAGCAGCTTATTCATCCCGGCTAAAAAGCCCGATCGCCTGCTCCGTGCAAGGAGGGACGCGGTCAGGAGCCCAGGAAAAGGCCATCGGCGCGAAAAGCCGTCAGGCGACGCGGCCGACCACCGCATTACGGCCGGACGCCTTGGCTTCGTAGACGCCTTCATCGGCCCGCTTGAGCAGGGCCTCGGGGGTGTCGTGCTCGCCCAGGGTGGCCGAGACGCCGATCGAGATCGTCACGGTCAGCAGTTCCTTGCCCTGGGCCACCCGGAAAGGCGAGCCCGCGACGTGCATGCGGATACGCTCGGCGATGCGCATGGCGTCTTCCAGCTGCGTATCGGGCATGATCACCGTGAACTCCTCGCCGCCATAGCGGCAAGGCAGGTCAATGGCGCGGACATTGGAGGCCAGGCGCAGGGCGAACTCGCGCAGCACCTCGTCGCCGACGTCGTGGCCGAAGGTGTCGTTGATCTTCTTGAAGTGGTCGATATCGATCAGCAGCGCCGCGACCGGATCGCCGCCCAGCGTCGAACGCTGGACCAGCGAGTCGAGCTGGCCAGTCATATAGCGGCGGTTGTGCAGCCCGGTCAGCTGATCGGTGACGGCCAGTTCCAGGCTGTGGTCGAGATTGTTGCGCAGATAGTCGGTGTAGCGCTTGCGCTGGATCTGGGTCTTGACGCGAGCCGCCAGCTCCTGCGGATCGATCGGGCGCGGCAGGATGTCGTTGACGCCGATTTCCAGCGCCTTGACCATCCGCTGGCGCTCGTCGGGATCAACCATGGCCAGCACCGGCAGGTGCCGGGTTCGCTCGGTCGACCGCAGCGAGGCGGCGAAGCGCAGACCGTCGAAGCCCTTGGCGGCTGCGTTGATGATCACCAGATCGACCGGCCCACCGGCGCTGATCCGCGCCTTTTCCGGATCGGACTCGACCACGGGGCGGTGTTCGATGCTGAGCTCGGCGGCGATGCGCTGGGCCTGGCGTTCGTTGTCGTCGACGATCAGTACCCGACCGCCCAGGCCATCGAGCCGCGAGGCGGCGCCGGCGATCACGCCCATGCGGCGGCCCGAGGCCTCGCGCTGGCGCAGTTCGTCGATGACCAGCTTCAGGCGGGTCAGGCTGCGCACGCGGGCAAACAGCATGACGTCGTCGATGGGCTTGGTGAGGAAGTCCGACGCGCCCGCCTCAAGGCCCTGGATACGGTCGGCGCGACCGTCCAGCGCCGTGACCAGCACCACCGGAATGTGGCGGGTGATCGGGTCTTCCTTCAGGCGCTTGCAGACGGTGAAGCCGTCCATCCCGGGCATCATCACGTCCAGCAGGATAATGTCGGGCAAATCATTGGCCGCCATCGCCAGGGCCGTGACGCCGTCAGACGCGGTGGAGACCTGATAATACTCGGCCGAAAGCTTGGCCTCGAGCAGGCGAACATTGGCTTCGATGTCGTCTACGACGAGGATTCGCGCGCTCATGCCGGGGTCTTCTCCAGCAGGCGCTTGATGGTGTCGAGGAAGTGGGCCACCGAGATCGGCTTGGAGATATAGGCCTCGCAGCCGCCCTCCCGGATCCGCTCCTCGTCGCCCTTCATCGCGAAGGCCGTAACGGCCACCACGGGGATGTGCGCCAGGTCCTCGTCCTCCTTGAGCCACTTGGTGACCTCAAGCCCCGAGATCTCCGGCAACTGGATGTCCATCAAGATAAGGTCTGGACGGTGCTCCCGGGCGATCGACAGCGCCTGCAGACCCTCGCGGGTCTGAAGGGTGTCGTAACCCTGGGCTTCGAGCAGATCATGAAAGAGCTTCATGTTCAGCTCATTATCCTCCACGATGAGGACCTTCTTCGTCATCCTGACCCCGACCATACGGTCCGTGGCGACGCCTGAGGGATTCGCGCCGCTTCTGACTCCCAGATCGCACGGATATCCTTAAGCCCGCGCTAATCGCGTTAACATCGGCCAATTGCAGATCATGGAACCCAGTTACGCCGACATTCAAGCCTGCACCATCGATCCCGGCGCGCCGCTGGTGATTGTCGATGTGGACGAGGTTCTGGCCCAGTTCATGCGCGGGTTCGGGTCGTTTATCGGCCGGCACGGCTTCGAGCTTCGTGTTGATCGCTTCGCCCTGTTTCAGAACATCTATCGCCCCGGCGAGACCGATCACCTCGATCTGATCGCCGGCAAGGTGCTGTTCGACGACTTTTTCCGCGACGGGGCCGATGACCTGATGCCCGCCGAGGGCGCGGCCGACGCCCTGGCCGATCTTTCGACCCGCGCCGGCGTGGTGATTCTGACCAACGCGCCCGAGCACGGCCGTCAGGCCCGCGCGCGCTGGCTCAAGACCCACGGCTTCGACTATCCGCTGGTGATCAACAGCGGCCCGAAGGGTCCGTCGGCGGCCCAGTTGTCCAGCCGCACCTCGGGACCCGCAGTGTTTATCGACGACCTGCTGCCGCAACTCGAATCGGTCGCCGCCAGCGCGCCCGAGGTCACCCGCTTCCAGATGGTCAGCGACGAGCGGCTGCGCCCCCTGGCGCCCAGCGCGCCGGACCGTCATGCCCGCATCGACCACTGGCCTCACCTGAAGACCGCGATCGAGGCGCGACTGTTTGCATGATCCGTTTCGGAGTCGATTTCGGCGGCACCAAGATCGAGGCTGCCGCCCTGGATGGCGACGGCCATTTCGTGGCCCGCGTTCGCAAGCCCAACCCTGGCAACTATGACGAGGCGCTCAAGGTTGTCGCCGAACTGCTGGTGGACGCCGAGATCATGGCCGGCGCTCAGGCAGCGCAGCTGGGCATGGGCATTCCCGGCTCGATCTCGCCGCGCACTGGCCTGATCCGCAACGCCAACAGCGTCTATCTGAATGGTCGCCCCTTCGAGCAGGATCTGGCCGCGCGGCTGGAGCGCCCCGTGCGCCTGGCCAATGACGCCAACTGCCTGGCCTTGTCAGAAGCCGCCGATGGCGCGGGCGCCGGGCAAGGCGTGGTGTTCGCCGCCATCCTCGGCACAGGGTGCGGCGGCGGAGTGGTGGTCGACAGCCGCATCATCGAGGGCCGCAACGGCATCGGAGGCGAGTGGGGCCACATGCCCCTGCCCTGGCCGAAGCCCGAAGAGTATCCCGGCCCGGCCTGCTGGTGCGGCCGCAAGGGCTGTCTGGAGACCTGGATCGCCGGCCCGGCCTTCGCCCGCGACGCCGGCCATCCGACCGGTCAGGCGGCCCTGGCCGCGATTGAGGCAGGCGACGCCGGGGCCCTGGCGGCGCTGGATCGCCACATCGACCGTCTGGGGCGCGCCCTGGCGGTCGTCTGCGACCTGATCGACCCCGATGTCATCGTACTGGGCGGGGGCCTGTCGAACGTCGACGCCCTCTATGAGCGCCTGCCCGCCGCCATCGCGCCGCACGTGTTTTCCGACGCCTTCGAGACCCCTGTGCTCAAGGCCCACCACGGCGACAGCTCCGGCGTCCGCGGCGCGGCCTGGCTGTGGCCAGCGGCCTGACGATCGAACTGGATCAGGGCCGGTCGAGGAAGGCGCTGTAGCGGCTGATGACGTCCTGCTGGTGCAGGCCGGGCTGGAACAGTGGCTGGACATCCAGGCCGCCGCGCCAGGTCACCTGATACTCGGACGGTCCATACTGGGTGATGGCGGCTTCGTTCTGCAGCGCCATGTATTCCAGCAGGCCCAGCTTTGGGGCCAGGGTCAGCCGATCCTCGAACGAATCGAGGATCCAGCGGTGGTCGATGCCGCCGCGATAGGGCCCCTGGGTCTTGGACAGCTCCATGTAGCGGGCCGGCGCCGACAGGAATCCGGCCTCGGCGACGAGCGGCAGCATGCGCAGCAGCAGGTCCGGATCGGCCAGGCGCTGGATCACATGGGGGCAAATCGCATAGGAGAACCGCCCATGCCGGGCCACATGATCCAGCAGCGCCCGCCAGCTGCTCTCAGTGTTCAGGTCGCCGGCGAAATGGGTGGCTGCCGGGCTTTCAGGCTCGCCGATCGAGGCGCCGGCCAGGCCGGCAAGTTCCGGCGGCGCTGCCCCGATCTGCAGGACGCTGAAATTCCAGTTGCGCTGCTTCTGATCCTGCAGGAACGCGACAAGCCCTGCGGTGTCATTGTGCGGCGCAAACACCCCGCCCTGCGAGGGGCGCGGCACGCGGCGTTCGAAGATGCAGTCGATCTGCACGACCTTGCCGTCCGGCTCGCCCTGCCAACGAAACAGGGCCAGGGTCTCGGTGGTGACAAACCCCATCGACGCCAGCGCCGCGATGATCTCTTCGGCGCGCCCGGCCCCAGGATTGTAGTCGGCCAGCGAGATCTCGATCATCACATAGTCGGCCTTGCCGATGACCTCTCGCCCGCCCTGCAGCACGTCCAGTTCCGCGCCCTGGGTGTCGATCTTGACGAAATCAAACTGCCGGTCGGCCAGCAGATCGTCCAGGCGAGCCTTGGGCACCACCTCACGGATGACGACCTCGTCGCGGAAGTGCTGTGAATTTTCCCGATACAGCGAGCTGCCGGTGGACTGCAGCCATTCACGGGTCAGGAAAAGCTCGGCCTCCCCGTTCTCGTTGGACGCAGCCACCATGTGGCGCTCGAACGGAAACTTGATCAGGTTTTCCTCGCAGTGAGGATTGGGCTCGATCATCGTGGGCTTGCAGGACGGATACACCTGCATGAACGACCAGGTGAACATGCCGACATTCGCGCCGATATCGAGCATGGTTCGCGGCGTGTAGCCCTGTAGTCGCAGGCGTTTGAAGAGTTCAAGGTCCACGATAATCATCCGCGCAACGGGTGCAGTTCACTGAACGCCTCACCATCGATTCGCGATAGGTTCACCTTGCGTTTCGGGTTTCTGAAGAGCCACGCTTGAAGATGAAGGCGCTCTGCCGCGATTGTTTCTGGACCGGCGAGGACAGGCCCCGGCGCTGCCCGGCCTGCGGATCGCCGCGTCTGGTCGTGCATGATGATCTGGGCGATCTGGCCATGGCGCACATGGACTGCGACGCTTTCTACGCCGCCGTTGAAAAGCGCGACCGGCCGGAACTGCGCGACCTTCCCGTGATCATCGGCGGCGGCAAGCGCGGTGTGGTGACCACCGCCTGCTATATCGCCCGCATGAGCGGCGCGCGCTCGGCCATGCCGATGTACAAGGCCCTGCAGCTGTGTCCGCAGGCCGTCGTCATCAAGCCGGACTTCGCCAAGTACAAGGCCGCCAGCCGGGCGATCTTCAGCCGCGTGGAGGCCCTGACCCCGCTGGTCCAGCCCCTGTCGCTGGACGAGGCCTGGATGGACCTGTCGGGCACCGAGCGGCTGCACGGCGCGCCGCCCGCCCTGGTGCTGGCCCGCCTGCAGGCCGAGATCGAGCGCGAGGTGGGCCTGACGGTGTCGATCGGCCTGGCTCCCAACAAGTTCCTGGCCAAGATCGCCTCGGAACTGGACAAGCCGCGCGGCTTCTCGGTGATCGGGGCGTCAGAGGCCAGGACCCTCCTGGCCAGCAAGCCCGTTTCGATCCTGCCCGGCGTCGGCCCCGCCACGGTCACGGCCCTGGCCGCCGAGGGCTTTCGCACAGTGGGCGACATCGCCGCAGCCGACCTCAAACATCTGGCCGCGACCCTGGGCTCAAGCGGCCTGCGCCTGCATCGCCTGGCCCAGGGCCAGGACTCGCGCCTGGTCGACCCCGATCAGGTCCGAAAGACCATCAGCGCCGAGACCACCTTCAATGACGACCTCTTCAAGGCCGACGATCTGGAGGACGAACTGTGGCCCCTGTGCGAGCGGGTCGCCCGGCAGGCGCGGGCCGAGGGCGTGGCCGGACGCGTGGCGACGCTGAAGCTGCGCACACCCGACTTCAAGGTCCACACCCGCCGTCGCACCCTGGCGGTGCCGACCCAGACGGCGCGCACCCTGTTCCAGGTGGCCCGCGAACTGCTGGCGGGTGAGCCCGGCGGAACCTATTACCGCCTGATCGGGGCCGGCCTGACCGAGTTCGTGCCCGCCGAGGGCGCGGCCGACGACTTCTTCGCCGGCGACGAGCGGCTGACACTGAAGACGGAAAAGACCATCGACGTGCTGCGCGGTCGATTCGGCGCTGGCGCGGTGATGACGGGACGCGCGCTCAAGAGCCGCTGACGGTTGCCCACGCCCTGCGTTCCGCTATCAAGGTTCGGCGTTATTCAGGAGCCAGCATGCCGTCCCCGCCCACCTATGTGCTCGCGCTGTTGGCCACGCTGGCCCTGACCCCGATCGCCGCTGCCCAGACCGCCTTGACATCCACGCCCAGAGCCCTCGCCATGACCCTTCACGCCAAGGGCCCCTTCGACGTGAAGATGGCGCCGCAGGACCAGGACGTCGGCAAAGGCTCGACCCTGGGCCGCATGTCGCTGGACAAGGTCTTCCATGGCGATCTGGAGGCGACGGGCAAGGGCCAGATGCTGACTGCGAGCGCCGACACGCCCGGTTCGGCTGTCTATGTGGCCGTCGAGCGGGTAACCGGAACGCTGCACGGCAAGACCGGCAGCTTCGCCCTGGTCCATCGGGGGGTCATGCGCGGTGCCGAACGCAAGCTGAGCGTCGAAATCGTGCCCGACTCGGGCGGCGGCGCGCTGAAGGGCATTGCGGGAAGCCTGGCCATCGAGATCGTCGACGGCAAGCACCTCTATGACCTGCAATACACCCTGCCCGTCCACTAGAGCCCTTTCCGACCTGATGGCTTCATCAGGGTCGGACGAAAAGGGCTCTAAATCAAAAGTTTAGAGCGTTTTTCGATCCGATTAACGTTTCACACTTATCGGAAAACGCTCTAACGGTCCGGGCGGACGGCGCTAGCAAAGCCCCCCTTGCGCGACACGCTGTCGCTCACCATTTCGGCTCCTCGCCCAGAAAACCGTCGTCGCACGGCGTCGGTTCTCCCAATCGTGAAGCCATTTTACAGGGCATCCCTGTGTTAAAGCGGCGCAGCGGCGCGTCGGCCCCTTCCAAAGCCCGCGCGTTTCCATATCTAATCCTAACGAGGTGGGTGGTTCGGCCCGCCGGGAGAAAACGGTCAATGGCCGAGCGGAAGCAAGGCGGACAGAATAACGGATCTGGATCTTCGGTCATCACTGAGGTGAAGCCGAAGACACAGAAGCCTTCGCTCTATCGGGTACTGATTCTGAACGACGACTACACGCCAATGGAATTTGTCGTGTACGTCCTTGAACGGTTCTTCAACAAGTCACGCGAAGACGCGACCCGGATCATGCTGCTCGTTCATCAACACGGTGTTGGTGTGTGCGGCGTCTATACTTACGAAGTTGCTGAAACGAAGGTTGCGCAGGTCATCGACTCGGCGCGTCGTCATCAGCATCCCCTGCAGTGCACCATGGAAAAAGACTGAGGAGCCTCCCCCCTTGCCCTCGTTTTCTCGCCCTCTCGAAGAATCCCTCCACCGCGCCGTGGCCTACGCAAATCAGCGTAAGCACGAGTACGCCACACTGGAGCACCTGCTCCTGTCCCTGACCGACGACGACGACGCGGCCGGCGTAATGCGCGCCTGCGACGTCGATCTGATCGCGCTGAAAAAGAGCCTGGCCAACTATCTTGACGTCGAACTGGCCTCTCTGATCGTTGACGATGAAGAAGACGCCAAGCCGACCGCCGGCTTCCAGCGCGTGATCCAGCGCGCCGTAATCCACGTGCAGTCGTCGGGCCGCGAGGAAGTCACCGGCGCCAATGTGCTGGTGGCCATCTTCTCGGAACGCGAAAGCCACGCCGCCTACTTCCTGCAAGAGCAGGACATGACCCGCTATGACGCGGTGAACTTCATCGCCCATGGCATCGCCAAGAAGGCCGGCGCGTCCGAGCCCAAGGCCGTCAAGGGCGCCACCAACGGCACGACGGAAGACGACGCCGAAAAGCCCAACACCAAGACCGGTGGCGAGGCGCTGGAAGCCTATTGCGTCGACCTCAACGAGAAAGCCCGCCAGGGCAAGGTCGATCCGCTGATCGGCCGCGCCACCGAGGTGGAACGCACGATCCAGATCCTGTGCCGTCGCACCAAGAACAATCCGCTACTGGTGGGCGAACCCGGAGTCGGCAAGACCGCCATCGCCGAAGGTCTGGCCCGCAAGATCATCACCAACCAGGTTCCCGAGGTCCTGGCCGGCGCCACCATCTTCTCGCTCGACATGGGCGCGCTGCTGGCCGGCACCCGCTATCGCGGCGACTTCGAGGAACGCGTCAAGCAGGTGGTCAAGGAACTTGAGAACCACCCCAACGCGGTGCTGTTCATCGACGAGATCCACACCGTGATCGGCGCTGGCGCGACCAGCGGCGGAGCGATGGACGCGAGCAATCTCCTCAAGCCCGCGCTCGCCTCCGGCTCGCTGCGCTGCATGGGCTCGACCACCTACAAGGAGTTTCGTCAGCACTTCGAGAAGGATCGGGCCCTCGTCCGCCGGTTCCAGAAGATCGACGTCAACGAGCCGACCATCGAAGACACCATCAAGATCCTCAAGGGCATCAAGACCTATTACGAGGACTTCCATAAGCTGAAATACACCAACGAGGCCATCAAGGTCGCCGTCGAGCTGTCGGCCAAATACATCACCGACCGCAAGCTGCCCGACAAGGCGATCGACGTGATCGACGAGGCCGGCGCCGGCCAGATGCTGCTGCCCGAGAACCGCCGCAAGAAGGTTCTGGGCGTCAAGGAGATCGAGGCCGTCGTGGCCAAGATCGCCCGTATCCCGCCCAAATCCGTCTCCAAGTCGGACACCGAGGCGCTCAAGGAGTTGGAAACGGATCTGAAGCGCGCGGTGTTTGGCCAGGACGATGCGATCGCGCAACTGTCCTCGGCCATGAAGCTGGCCCGCGCCGGTCTGCGCGACGCCGACAAGCCGATCGGCTCGTTCCTGTTCAGCGGCCCCACGGGCGTTGGCAAGACCGAGGCCGCCAAGCAACTGGCCCAGACGCTCGGCATCGAGATGATCCGCTTCGACATGTCCGAGTACATGGAGCGCCACACCGTGAGCCGCCTGATCGGCGCGCCTCCCGGCTATGTCGGCTATGACCAGGGCGGCCAGTTGACCGACGCCGTCGATCAGCACCCGCACGCGGTCGTGCTGCTCGACGAGATCGAGAAGGCCCACCAAGACGTCTACAACATCCTGCTGCAGGTCATGGACCACGGCGTACTGACCGACAGCAACGGCAAGAAGGTCGACTTCAGGAACGTCATCCTGATCATGACTACCAATGCCGGCGCGTCGGATGCCCAGCGTCAGTCGATCGGTTTTGGTCGCGGCAAGGTTCTGGGCGAGGAAGAGGCCGCCCTCAAGCGCCTGTTCACGCCCGAATTCCGCAACCGTCTCGACGCCGTGGTGGCCTTCAAGCCGCTGACGCCCGAGATCATCAGGATGGTCGTGCAGAAGTTCGTCATGCAGATGGAGGCCCAGCTGGCCGACCGGAACGTGACGATCGAGCTGACCGACGACGCGGCCGACTGGCTGGCCAAGAACGGCTTCGACGAGCTCTACGGTGCCCGTCCGCTAGGCCGGGTCATCCAGGAGCACATCAAGAAGCCCCTGGCCGACGACATCCTGTTTGGACGCCTCGTTCGCGGCGGCCACGTCAAGATCATCCTCAAGGACAGCAAGATCGACTTCGAGATCGAGAGCACCCCGGAGAAACCCGGCAAGGGCTCAGCGGCGACCGAGAGCGAGGCCGAACCGGCTCTGGCCGAATAGGCTCGGAGCTATCGAGAGGCCCGGAGCGATCCGGGCCTCTTTCGATTCTGAACTCTCGCGAGACGGTAGACAAAACAAGAACAGCCGATTAGCGTGCAGGGATGACCGCGATCGCCTTCGACACCTTGAGCGCCTCCAAACGTCTGCGCGAAGCCGGCATGGACGAGCGTGCGGCTGAGGCGATCGTGGACATCATGCGCGACACGACGGAATTGCCTGATGTCACGGATCTGGCGACCAAGACTGAACTGTCCTTGGCCCGGGCCGACCTGAAGACAGAAATCGCCAGCGTCAAAACCGACATCTCGGCGCTGGAGGCTCGCCTCCGCGAAAAGATCCGCTTGCAAGGCTGGGCGCTGATGGGGGGCGTAGCCATGCTGGTGACGATTTCCACGGCCTTGATCAAACTTGCCCCATAAAGGACGTCGCGCTTAAGGCCGACGCCGTGTTGGACAGCCACTGGCTGCGGCCCTGCCCATAGATCTGTGTAACCTGGCCATCGGGTTCGGCGGCTTCTCTCAGCCAGATCGAGCCCAGACGGCGCGCCACGGCGATGGACGCGGTGTTCCCGGCGTCGATACCGTGGATCACCTCGGTCCATCCCAGCGTATCGAACGCCCAGTCCATGGCGACCCGCGCGGCCTCGGTCGCGTAGCCTTTGCCCTGGGCTTCGGCGGCAAACGCCCAGCCAATCTCCGTTCCCAGCGCGCCTTCGGGCGTCCAGGGACCGGCGCGACCGACCCACGCGCCTGTCTCCTTATCGATCACCGAGAACAGCCCGCAGCCCCGCAACGCCCACATCCCGGCGGCGGTCGCCAGGCCGCGCCATGACCCGGCGCGATCCTGCGGGCCGCCAATCCAGGTGGTGACCCGCTCATCGGCGTCGAGCGCCGCCCAGCCGTTCAGATCGCCCTCGACCGGCGGACGCAGGATCAGGCGTGGCGTTTCGAGGCGCGGTCCGGTCATCGTCTCGCCTAAAGCGCCGCCGCGATCTTCTCGGCCAGGGCCTTGAGCTCTTCGACATCGGCCATGCCCGCGCCGTGCGCGCCCAGCGCCTCGCCCTCATAGCGGGGGATGACGTGGAAGTGCAGGTGGAACACCGTCTGACCGGCCGGGGCGCCGTTGAACTGGGTGACGATAACGCCATCGGGCTTGAGGGCGGCGGTGACGGCGGCGGCGGCCTTCTGGGTGGCGCCGATCAGCCGGCCCAGGGTCTTGGCCTCGGCCTCCAGCAGGTTGCGGGCCTTGGAGGTCTTGGAGATCACCAGCATGTGGCCACGCGCCTGCGGGAACACGTCCATGAAGGCGAGGACCTGATCGTCCTCGAACACCTTCACGGCCGGCATCTCTCCCCGGATGATCTTGGCGAAGATGTTGTCGGGGTCGTAGGTTCCGTGAAGGCTCATGGCCGTCTCCTCATGCGAGCGGTGTCGTAGCAAACCACGGGTGGCGCGCAAGCATGACGACCAAGTCTCCGGGCCAAGCTCCCCCTGGGCGCGCCTGCCGACCTTGATGATGACCTGAAGGCTTTGCTGAAGGCGGCATGGGAGCGATCTCGAGGGAACGTCAGGCTCTCCTTCTTCGTTGGTGTCCAAAATGGAGGACGCTATGTCGAAAGAAGCCGATCTCGCCGCCAAGTTCTGGAAAGCCCTGAAGTCGGACCGAACCGTGATGCTGGGCCTTCCCGGCGATCCGGAGGGTAAAGGCCAGCCCATGACCGTTCAGTTCGAGGGCGACCAGAGCGGACCGCTCTGGGTCTTCACGATGGATGACAACGACCTTGTCCAATCCATCGGCGGAAGCGAGCGCGAGGGTCTGATCCAGTTCGTTTCAAAGGGTCATGAGGTGTTCGCGACGGTCGAGGGCCGGGTCACGGTCGACACCGACCCCGCCACGGTCGAGCGCCTGTGGAGCCCGTTCGTCGCCGCCTGGTATGAGGGCAAGGGCGACCCCAAGCTGCGCCTGCTGCGCTTCGATCCTGACAACGCCCAGATCTGGCTGAGCGAGCACAGCCTGTTTGCGGGCATGAAGATGCTATTCGGGGCTAATCCCAAGGCCGACTACAAGGACAAGGTCGCCGAGGTGAACCTGTCCTGAACCGGAAAGCCTACTCGTAAGGGCTTTCGATCCGCAGGGTAGCGCCTTTGAGGCGGCCATGCGGCCCGAAGTCTGCATAAAATTGATAGGGACCTTGGGGCCCGCCGGCGCAGACGTCGGGGAGGAGAATCTCCCCCTCGTCGTCTGCCCCACGCTTGAGCGTCTCACTCGCCGCGCGCTCAATTAGGCCAGAGCGACCGCCAAAGCCGCCAAGAGCGGGCCGGTTACCCCCCCCACGGCCTCATCGGCCGTCAATAGCCTTGAACGGCGAATATTCCTCGTTCAGCATCTGCATGTCGCTGACCACCGCCTCGCGCTCGCGGTCCAGATAGTCGGCAACGGGCTTGCGCAACATCGGGTCGGCGATCCAGTGCGCCGAATAGACGGCGCTGGGCAGGTAGCCGCGGGCGATCTTGTGCTGGCCCTGGGCGCCGGCCTCGACGCGCGGCAGGCCAAGCCGGATCGCGTGTTCGATGGCCTGATAGTAGCAGAGCTCGAAATGCAGGAACGGCACGTCCTCGGCGCAGCCCCAGTGGCGGCCATAGAGGCAGTCGCGGCCCAGCAGGTTCAGCGCTCCGGCGATCCACGGGCCGCCCGGCCGCCGCGCCATCAGGAGAATTACCTTGTCGGCCATCCGCTCACCCAGCAGCGAATAAAACGCCCGGTTCAGATAGGGCCGGCCCCACTTGCGGGTGCCGGTGTCCATGTAGAAGCCGAAGAAGGCATCCCAGTGCGCTTCGGTCAGCTCATCGCCGGTCAGGGCCACGATCTCCATCCCGTCCTGCGCGTCGCGGCGTTCGCGGCGGATGGTCTTGCGGCGGTTGGACGACAGCTTGGCCAGGAAATCCTCAAAGGTGGCGTAACCGGCGTTTTCCCAGTGATATTGCTGGTCCTGGCGCAGCAACAGGCCGCGCTGACCCATCCACGCCCACTCGTCAGCGTTGGGGAAGGTCACATGTAGCGACGAGGCGTCCATGCGCTGGCACAGGGTCAGGGCTCCGCCCAGCAGGGCCGAGCGCCCCCCGTCAGCGTCGATATCGGGCCGCACGATCAGCCGCGACCCGGTCACCGGCGAGAACGGCGAAGAACACTGGAGCTTTGGGTAGTACCGCCCCCCTGCCCGCTCATAAGCATCGGCCCAGGCATGGTCGAAAACGTATTCGCCCTGACTGTGGGACTTCAGATAGAGCGGCATCACGCCGGCCACGCCGCCGGCCTCGTCCTCGACTGACAGGTGTTGCGGGGCCCAGCCGGTGCGCGCAGCGACGCAGCCGCTTTCCTCCAGGATCGACAGGAAGTCGTAGCTGACGAACGGATCGCCGGTTGGCGCGGCGCAGGCGTCCCATGCCTCGCGCCCGATTTCGGCGATCTCGCGATGGACGCGAACCGCCGCCTTGACCGACGTCACGCCACAAAGCCCTCAAAGATCAGATTGTCGCAATGGTCGCTGACAGCGTCCCACTGCTCGGGCGATCGCACCGTCCAGGCCACCACCGGCATGCCCTTGGCGCGATAGAGATCGGCGCGGGCGCTGGGCAGCATCTCCAGGCCAAGCGCCAGAAAGTCTGGTCGGGCGATCTCGACCTGCTCCAAAGCGGCCAGCGACCTGCGAACCTCCGGCGCCAGCTTGCGAGCGCTGTCGTCGTTCCAGCCGTAGGAGTTCAAGCCGCGCAGGATCTGCGGATGATGGTCGGCGAACCAGGCGTGGGAATAGGGATTGAAGCCGATCACGGCCGTGGGGCCATTGTGATCGATCAGGATCTCGGAGACACGTTTCTCAAGCTCGCCCACCTCGCCGAACGGAGTCTTCAACTCGATATAGACCATGGCCCTGTGGCCGATCAGGGTCAGGGTATCGGCCAGGGTGGGGATGGTCTCGTCGGTTCCGCAAAGCGCCATGGCGCCGAGGTCGGCGGCCGTGTGGTCGCGCAAACGCCCCTCCCTGCCGGTCAGGCGGTCCAGGCGATCGTCATGGAAGACCACCGCCTCGCCATCGGCCGTCAGCTGGACATCGAGCTCGATCGCATAGCCGCCGGCGCACGCAGCCTGGAAGGCGGCCAGCGAGTTCTCGGGGGCGCCGCCCGGCGTCCACAAGCCGCGGTGAGCGATGGCGGGCTCGAACAGGCGCTCCCAGGCCTCGCCAAACACCTCGGTCGACGGACGCTCATGCGGACGCATCAGGCGATCTCCACCACCGCATCGACCTCGACCGCGAAGCCCAGCGGCAGGCGATAGACGCCGACCGCCGAGCGGGCGTGGCGACCAGCGTCGCCCAGCACCTCGACCATCAGGTCCGAGCAGCCGTTGACCACCTTGGGAATGTCGATGAAGTCGGGGCCGACCTGGACAAAACCGCCCAGCTTGACCACTCGCACCACTCGGTCCAGGTCGCCGTCGCAAGCGGCCTTCATCTGGGCCAGCAGATTGATCCCGCAGAGGCGCGCGGCCTTCTGGGCGGTTTCCAGATCAACGTCGACGCCGACCGTGCCCCTGATGCCGCCCGACGCGTCCAGCGAGATCTGGCCCGAAATGTGGACCAGGTTTCCAGACCTTACGAACGGCACATAGTTGGCAACGGGGGCCACGGGCTGCGGCAGCACGACGCCAAGCTCGTTCAAACGCTCATCGATCTTCGACATCACGCACTCCATTCACGAGGCGCAATGCTTAACGCCGCAAAGGACGGGCACAAGAAAAAAGGCCCGAACCGTCACCGGTTCGGGCCTTCAATCCTGTCTGTCGGGATCGCGCCGGGCGCGAACCCGAGGTCGCCTTAGCGGGCGGCCTGGAACTTTTCGACAGCGGCGCTGGCGCGCTCGTTCAGGGGCTTCATCGAGTCCTTGATCGAAGCCGAGACGATCTCCGAAGCCTTGCTCATCTGGGCGATGTAGGCTTCCAGGGCCGACTTGGCCCAGGTCGTCTGCAGTTCCATGGCTTCCTGAACGCTCTTGGCGCCAGCCAGCGACTTCACGGCGGCGACTTGATCTTCGGCGGCCTTCTTGGAGTAGGCGAAGGTCTCGGCGCCCAGGGCTTCAGCGCCCTTGGTGGCGGCGGTCACCGAAGCGACCACGGCCTCGAGATTCTTCTTGGAAACGGTGTTGGCTTCAGCCAGAGCGGCCAGAGACTTTTCCACGCCGTCCTTGAACGCCTGGTTCGAGGCGGTGCTGAACTGTTCGGCGGTCTTCTTCATCGTTTCGGCAGCGGCCATGGGGAGTCTCCTGGCAAATGGCGGGGCATGGCGAAGCTGAGCGAGCAGCCCCATGCGCTTGGGACAACACTGATTTGCCATGCTGCACTGCAGCAGTCAAGGAAATTGTGCAGCGCACCATGACCTAGCGTCATGCTGAAGCTCGGCCGCAACGCGCACGTTTTTTTCGCACTCGCGACAACATCGCTCACCGGTTGTTTACTTTGGCTAAAGGCGGGTCAGTTCATGCTAGGGTCACGCGTGTGGCGGTGCGGAACCGCTCAGTTCAAATCTTATGACGGACGCTCATTTATGTTCGCCAAGCTTCGCTACGCTCGCTCCCTGTTCGCCGCTGCCGGCGTCGCGCTGTCATGCTTGGCCGGCATGGTACCGACCACCGTCGCCGCTCAGATCCCCTATTTGCAGCTGAACGCCGCTGAGCCGAAGTATGCGTCCATCGTGATTGATGCCAATTCTGGCGAAGTCCTTTACGACAGAAGGGCAGACAGCCCTCGCTACCCCGCTTCAGTCACCAAGGTCATGACGCTGTATCTGACCTTCGAGGCGCTCAGCGAAGGCCGACTAAAGCCCACCGACCGCATCGTCATGTCGCCCCGGGCCGCCGCCCAGGCGCCGACCAAGTTGGGCCTTCCCGCCGGCGATAGCTTGACCGTGGACGAAGCAATTCGCGCCATGACCGTGAAATCGGCCAATGACGTCGCCGTAGCCGTGGCTGAAAAGCTGGCCGGCAGCGAGGCCCGTTTCGCGGCGCTGATGACCTTGCGCGGTCAGGAACTGGGTATGCGTAATACGCGGTTCGTGAATGCCTCGGGCCTGCCCGACAGCCGCCAGATCAGCACGGCCCGCGATCTGGCCATCCTGTCGCGCGCCACGATGCGCGACTTTCCGCAGTATTATAGCTATTTCAGCGCCCGGTCGTTTGCGTTCCGGGGCAATACGATCCGCGGCCACAACCGCCTGCTCGACAGCATGGACGGCTTTGACGGCCTGAAGACCGGTTACACCAACGCCTCGGGCTTCAACCTTGCCGGCTCGGCCGTGCGCGATGGCCGCCGCCTGATCGCCGTGGTTCTGGGTGGTTCTTCCACCGCCTGGCGCGACAACAACATGGAAGACCTGTTGCTGACCGGCTTCGAGGTTCTCAAGCGACGCGCTCACGGCGACCGCACCACCATCGCCGCCAACCTTTATGAGACCGAACCCAACGGCCCGATCATGCGGCCTTCGATCGAACAGGGCGACGGCGAGCAGTCAGGCCTGAAGATCGTGCTGTCCGACACGCCGCGCGCTCAGCCCGTAAAGGTCTCGCCCACGCTCAAGGCCGCCAAGGCCGCCCAAAAGCCAAAGGGCGAATGGGCCATTCAGGTCGGCTCCTTCAAGTCCAAAGGCTTGGCCAGCAAGCAACTGACCTTGGTGCGCGGCCGCTTCGCCAAGTTCGTGGCCGACGCCGAGGGCGCGGTCGAAGGCGCGGCCGGCGGCGCATTCCGCGCCCAGTTCCAGGGCCTGACGGCCGAGGCCGCGCGCAGCA
Organism: Caulobacter sp.; assembly: GCA_031415995.1. Taxonomy (GTDB): domain Bacteria; phylum Pseudomonadota; class Alphaproteobacteria; order Caulobacterales; family Caulobacteraceae; genus Caulobacter. Next base: position 18,276 of record JANOSS010000031.1, read on the forward strand.
CATGCGCGGCGATCACCGCCAAGCGCCAGCCCTGCATGGTGCTTGCGCCACGCTGATCTCGGCTAAGGCAGGACATCGGATAGAGCCCGGAGCGCCCAGCGCCCGGGCTCTTTTCTTGACCGCTAAGGCTTCAGCAGTCGATCTCGCGCCGCGTTTAGCTGGGCCGCCAGTCCGGCCGTGCCGCCCTTGTCAGGGTGGGCCAGACGGATCAGGCGAGCATGGGCAGAACGGATTTCCCCGGCAGTGGCGTCAGGACCGACGCCCAGGATCGAGCGGGCTTCGGTGAGGGTCGGACCGGACACCGCCGGTGATGAGGCCTTGCGCGTGGCGGGACGCCGACGCGCTTCGGAGGCGCTCCACAGGCCGACAATGCCCAAGACGATGCCCGTCCCCCAACCGCCGCGAATGGTGGTGTAGGCCGCGCCCGCGAAGGCGGCCAAGGCGACGACGCCGGCGCCGACGCGCCAGCCGTCCCCTTTGAGAAACGGCTTTCGACTGCCCCAGAACACCAGGGCCAACACGATGCCGCCAAGCAACAGATAGATCATCGAGATTCCGCACGCGCTCAGGCTGCCCCCGAGGGGCCCCTACTGAGCAGCGAGCAGAGTTTCCCCGGAATAGGCCGAAAGACCAAGCGAATGCATCAAAGCCCGCAGTTCCTGGCGCGCGGCCAGATGCTGCAGCGACACCGGCACCGGGCGAACCTGAGGCGACAGGTCGGCGATGGTCAGGCCGAAGGGGAACAGCTCGCGATAGATCACGCGGTCGCGCAGACCGGGGCCCATCCGGAAACCGACCCGCTTGGCCAGCGATGTCAGGCGGTCTTCCAGACGCTTGCGGTTGCGGGCCTCGGTGGTCGCCAGGCGGTTGCGTAGCACCACCCAGTCCAGCGCCTGGCGCTGACCGCTCATGGCGCGCGCCTTGCGGGCCTCCCAGACTGACTGCGAATAGAGACTGGGCGTGGTCAGCTCCAGGGTCACTGGATCGACGTGGCCCAGCATGTCGAAGTCGACAAAGCTGTCGTTCATCGGGGTGACGATCAGATCTGCTCGACTGTGAGCCAGGCGCGAGATCGCGGTGTCACCTCCGGGGGTGTCGATCAGGACGAAATCGGCCTCTTCCAGGCCCCGGGCGAAGGCGACCTCGAAGAGTTCGACCTGCTCGCTCTCGGGCGCGGCGGCCAGGGCGATGTCATCCTCGCTGAGGCGAAGCTGGATCGGCTCCGGCAGCGGAAGCTTCTTGTTTTCCAGCCAGGCGCGGCGGTTCTCGAAGAAGCGCATAGAGGTGCACTGACGCAGGTCCAGGTCGATCACCGCCACCTTGACGCCGCCGTAAAGCAGGGCCGTCACGAGATGCACGGCGATAGTGGACTTGCCCGCCCCACCCTTTTCGTTGCCGACCACGATCACGCGCGTCTCAGCCATGTGCTCGCTCCTTCATCCACCGCGACTCGCGCGGTCGGCTAAACGTTAACATGCACGCAACGGCTCAGCCGAGCGGTCATCGCACTGTTCCACAGGCCCTTTTGTCGCAGGGGGCGCCGCACCCGTCGTTGCCTGGGCGGGGAGGTGGACGCCGACGCCCCCCTCGGCCATAAGCCGACGCCAGTTCGCACAGCAGGCCGTCGATGCCCCAAGCTTCCCCCACCATCGTCCGCACCATTTCCGATCTGCGCGGCCAGGTCGCCGCCTGGAGGGCCGCCGGAGATCAGGTCGCCCTGGTTCCGACCATGGGTGCCCTGCACGAGGGCCACCTGACGCTGATCAAGCTGGGCCAGACCAAGGCCCGTCGCACAGTGGCCAGCGTGTTCGTCAATCCAAGGCAGTTCGCTCCGCACGAAGACTTCGACGCCTATCCGCGCGGCGAGGCTGCTGACGCCGAAAAGCTGGCCTCGGTCGGGTGCGACGTGATGTTCGCGCCCCCGGCCAGTGAGATGTATGCCCCGGGCTTCTCGACCGCGATCCAGGTCTCGGGCGTGTCCGAACCGCTGGAGGGCGCGGCCCGTCCGCAGTTCTTCGGCGGCGTAGCGACCGTGGTGGCCAAGCTGCTGATCCAGTGTCAGGCCGACTATGCCGTGTTCGGCGAGAAGGATTATCAGCAACTTCAGGTCATCAAGCGTCTGGTGCGCGACCTGGACCTCCCTGTCGAGATCGTTTCAGCTCCCACAGCGCGCGCCGAGGACGGCCTGGCCCTGTCTTCCCGCAACGCCTACCTGTCGAGCGAGGAACGCCAGATCGCCGCCACCCTGCCAAGGGCCCTGCGCGCCGCAGCCCAGGCTGTGGCGGCGGGCGGACCTATCGATGAGGCGGAAGCTGCGGGCAAGGCCGCGCTGAGCGCTGCCGGCTTTGGTCCGATCGACTATCTGGATATCCGCGAGGCGTCTGATCTGTCGAAGCTGGGTCCCGGCCCGATCGGAGACGCACACGGCCGCATCCTGGTCGCCGCCTGGCTGGGCAAGACCCGCCTGATCGACAACATGGCCGTGGGCTGACCCGCAGGATCAGTCCATTGGGTGCAGCGCGATCAGCACACCCACCACCAGACTGACGAACATCAGGCCCACGCCGATCACTGCGTACAACGCCCTCATTGACTTGCCCTCTATGTCTCTGCGAACAGAAGGCACGCCTTGAGGTTGTTTTTTCACTAACGATCGCGCTAAAATCTACCAGGCGCCCAGTTCACGCAGCTGACGGGCCAGATCCAGGGGCATGTCAGCGGCCTCCCTTTCCGTCAGATCGGCCGGCGCATCCTCGGCCGGCAGGTAGCGCCAGCCCTGGAAGGCCCGCCTGGGCTGCGGAACCACGCGGATGATCGGCGGATCGACCGTCACCTCGCAGCGCTTGGCCGCGCCCTCACCAACCGTGTCGATGGCCAGGATCTTCTGGCGGCACAGGGCCTGGCCCTTGAACACGCGATAGAGCGAGCCGCCGTCCAGCACCTCGTCGACGCGCTTGGGCGTCATGCGGGTGTGCATGATCCACGGCTCGCCGGTCTTGTGCCAGGCGAGCAGGTCTTCGATCGTATCGCAACCGACGACCAGCTTGATGATGTGCAGGGGCATGGGCGGGTGGTAGCGCGGTTCAGGCCGCCGGTTCCAGCCTGGCCAAAACCACACCCTCGCTGACCTGACCGCCGGCCACGGCCGAAAGCTCGGCGACGACGCCGTCGAACGGCGCGGCCAGGGCGTGCTCCATCTTCATGGCTTCCAGCGTCAGCAGGGTCTGGCCCTTGACGACGCTCTGGCCCGCCTCGACGGCGACCGAGACGATCTTGCCCGGCATGGGCGACAGGATCGCGCCATCGGAAGCAGCCGCGTGGGCGCCGCCGCCCTGGAAGCTGAAGTCGAACTCCTGGACGTCGCCGCCCTCGAACACCCGCAGCGGGCCATCGCCATGCGCACCGGGCAGGACATCGACATCGTCCAGAGACCGGCCGTCCTCAACGGTGATGTCCCAGGACCAGTCATCGCCGCGGTCGCCGGCCAGGGCGACGCGCAACGGGACCTTGCGGCCGTCGATGCTCATCGGCAGGTCCATGGCCGCGCGGGGCGCGTTCAGGCGAAAGCCCAGCAAACGCGACGGCGCGCTGACGAACGGATCCGCCTTGGGCTGATCGGCGTCCATGAAGCTTTCCAGATGCTGGCCGATGGCGGCCAGGGTCGGGGCGTCGGTGAAGGTGCGTTCGACCAGTTCATCCAGATGCGCCTCGATGAAGCCCGTATCGATCCGGCCCTCAATAAAATCGGGATGACTGGCGCACTTGGCCAGGAAGGCGGCGTTGGTCTTGACCGGCCAGACCTCGACCAGGGCGCAGGCCTCGGCCAGGCGGTGGGCGGCGTCGTCGCGGTCGACGCCATGGGCGATCAGCTTGGCGATCATCGGATCGTAGAACGGCGTGACCTGGCCGCCCTCCTCCACCGCGCTGTCGACGCGGACGTCGCCCTCTGGCAGGCGGAAGTGCTTCAGCTTGCCGGTGCTGGGCAGGAAGCCGGTGACAGGGTTCTCGGCATAGAGGCGGGCCTCCATGGCCCAGCCGTCCAGCATGATCTCGTCCTGCTCAAGCGGCAGGGGCTCCCCCGACGCAACACGAAGTTGCCACTCGACCAGATCCTGGCCGGTGACCATCTCGGTGACCGGATGTTCGACCTGCAGCCGGGTGTTCATCTCCATGAACCAGATGCGGTCGGCGCGCAGGCCCTCGCTGGCGTCGGCGATAAACTCCACCGTGCCGGCGCCCACATAGTTCACGGCCTTGGCGGCCTTGACCGCAGCGGCGCAGACGGCCTGACGCGTCGCCTCGTCCATGCCGGGGGCCGGGGCCTCCTCGATGACCTTCTGGTGGCGGCGCTGCAGCGAGCAGTCACGCTCGAACAGGTGGACGACATTGCCGTGGCTGTCACCGAACACCTGCACCTCGATGTGGCGCGGACGGGTGACATACTTCTCCAGCAGCACGCGCTGGTCGCCGAAGCTGGCGGCCGCTTCGCGCCGGCACGAGGCCAGGGCCTCGGCGAACTCGGCGGCGGCCAGCACCTTGCGCATGCCCTTGCCACCGCCGCCGGCCACCGCCTTGATCAGCACGGGGTAACCGATGATGGCCGCTTCCTTGGCCAGGCGCTCTACGGACTGGTCGTCGCCCAGATAGCCGGGCGTGGTCGGCACGCCGGCCGCGATCATCAGCGTCTTGGCGGCGTCCTTCAGGCCCATGGCGCGGATGGCGCTGGGCGGCGGACCGATCCAGACCAGGCCCGCGTCCAGCACCGCCTGGGCGAAATCGGCGTTCTCGGACAGGAAGCCATAGCCGGGGTGAATCGCCTCGGCGTTCATCTGCCGGGCTGCCGCCAGGATCTTTTCGGGGACCAGATAGCTCTCCCGCGCCGGGGCCGCGCCGATCAGGATGGCGCTGTCGGCCTCCATCACGAACGGCGCATCGGCGTCAGCCTCGGAATAGACGGCGATCGTCGCCACCCCCAGTTCCTTGGCGGTGCGGATGATCCGACGGGCGATTTCACCCCGGTTGGCGATGAGGACGGAAGAGATCACGGGAGGGAATGGACCTAGATCTGGGAAAGGGTGAACAGGAGCAGGCTCAGTTGAGTTCGGTCTATTCCGTCCAGGACGGCTTGCGACGCGCCAGGAAGGCACGCACGCCCTCTTGCCCCTCGTCGGAAACGCGACGGCGCGCGATGCGCTTGGCGGACTCCTCGATCAGGCCCTTGTCGATTTTCTGATCAGCAAAATCGTTGACCAGCGCCTTGGCGTCGCCGATCGCGCCAGGGGCGCAGGCGGCCATCTCCTCGATCAAGGCATCGCGCGCCACCTCAAGGCCGGCGACATCGTCGAACACTTCGTCGACCAGGCCGTAGCTCCAGGCGGCGTCAGCGTCGAATACCCGGCCCGTGGCGAACAGCAGCTTGGCCGTACGCGGGCCCAGGGCCGCGATGACATAGGGGCTGATGGTCGCGGGGGTCAGGCCCAGCTTGACCTCCGAGAAGCTGAAGGTGGCGTCCGCCGTGGCCATGGCGTGATCGCAGGCCGCGACCAGACCGGCGCCGCCGCCGAACGCCGGGCCTTCGACCAGGGCCACAGTCAGGGCTGGCACGTCGTGCAGGGCCTTGAGCATGTGGGCCAGCTCCAGCGCATCGAGGCGATTGTCGTCCTCGCTCCAGTCGACGGCGTCGGCCATCCAGCTCAGGTCAGCGCCGGCGCTGAACGCCCCGCCCATGCCGCGCAGGAACACCACCCGCACGCCCTCGGCGCCGTGCAGGGTCTCGAACGCCTCGCGCAGGGCCGCGATGGTCGCCGCGTCGAAGGCGTTCTTCTTTTCGGGCCGATTGATCCAGACGGTCACCGCCCCCTCGGGCGTGCTTTCCAGATGAACCAGCGGGCTCACAGCGTCGGTGTCGGGAACTTCGACGATTGGATCGGCGATGGGGTTGGTCATCGGTCTGGGCCTTCCTGAACTCTGGGCAGACAGTACATCACATGCGGTCGCAGCGGGTGGTCTTGAGACAGGCCCGGATGATCGAAATCCCGGTGCTCATCGCGCAGGAAATCCAGCCGCCGCATGACCGCCTGAGACCGAACGTTCGAGCGGGCCGTAAAGGCCACGATCTCGTCGACGCCCAGACGTGCGAAGCCGTCGGCGAGGATCGCCGGCATGACGCCAGAGACCAGGCCGCGCCCCACGGCGTCGGACCTCAGACGCCAAATGGCCTCGACGCCCTCGACCCCGAACTCGCCGTCCAGGACATGCAGGCCAGCCGCGCCCACCGCCTCGCCGGCTTCATCCTGCACCGCCCAGATCCCCCAGCCGTTGTCGGCAAGGCCCGACGCCACGCGATCGAACGTGGCGCCGCTCTGCGCGGCGCTCATCGCGCCGCCCAGCCAGTGGGCAACCCGTGGATCACGGTGCAGCGCGTCCCAGGCAGGGAACAGCGCCTCGGTCCAGGGACGCAGACGAAGATGCGGCGCGGCGGTCATGGCTACATCCTGAAGACGCCGAACGTCGTCTCCGGAATCGGGGCGTTGAGGCTGGCCGATATGGCCAGACCCAGCACGTCGCGGGTTTGAGCCGGATCAATGATGCCGTCGTCCCAGAGGCGCGCGGTGGCGTGATAGGGATTGCCCTCATCCTCGTACTTCTGACGGATCGGGGCCTTGAAGGTTTCGGCCTCCTCGTCGGTCCACTTGGCGGCGTCGCGGTGGACGGTGGCCAGCACGCTGGCGGCCTGCTCGCCGCCCATGACCGAGATGCGGCTATTGGGCCAGGTGAACAGGAAACGGGGGCTGTAGGCCCGGCCGCACATGCCGTAATTGCCGGCCCCGAAACTGCCGCCGATCAGGACGGTGAACTTGGGCACCTCGGCGCAGGCTACCGCCGTGACCAGCTTGGCGCCGTCCTTGGCTATGCCGCCGGCCTCGTACTTGCCGCCGACCATGAAGCCAGAGATGTTCTGCAGAAAGACCAGTGGAATCTTGCGCTTGCAGGCGAGTTCTATGAAGTGCGCGCCCTTGACGGCGCTCTCGCTGAACAGCACGCCGTTATTGGCCAGGATCGCCACCGGCTGCCCCCAGATGCGGGCGAAGCCGCAGACCAGGGTCGTGCCGTACAGCGCCTTGAACTCGTCGAACTCGCTGCCGTCGACGATGCGGGCGATGACCTCGCGGACGTCATAGGGCGCCCGGACGTCGGTCGGGACGATGCCGTAAAGGTCCTCGGCGTCGAACAGCGGGGCCCGGGTCTCGGTGATCACCAGTTCGGCGGGCTTGGTGGTGTTGAGATTGGCGACGATCGAGCGGACGATCTCCAGCGCGTGTTCATCGTCATTGGCCACGTGGTCGACGACGCCAGAACGGCGACCATGGGTGTCGGCCCCGCCCAGTTCCTCGGCCGAAATGATCTCACCCGTGGCGGCCTTCACCAGCGGCGGGCCGGCGAGAAAGATGGTGCCCTGATCGCGGACGATGACGGTCTCGTCGCTCATCGCCGGCACATAGGCGCCGCCGGCGGTGCAGGAGCCCATGACGCAGGCGATCTGCGCGATACCCGCCGCGCTCATCCGGGCCTGATTGAAGAAGATGCGGCCAAAGTGGTCGCGGTCGGGGAACACCTCGGCCTGGTGGGGCAGGTTCGCACCGCCGCTGTCGACCAGATAGACGCAGGGCAGCCGGTTCTGGGCCGCGATCTCCTGGGCGCGCAGGTGCTTCTTGACCGTTATCGGGAAATAGGCGCCGCCCTTCACGGTGGCGTCATTGGCGACGATCATCACCTCGCGGCCCGACACCCGGCCGATTCCGGTGATCACGCCGGCGCCGGGCGCCTCGCCATCATAGAGGTCGCAGGCCGCCAGCTGACCGATCTCGAGGAACGGCGAACCCGGGTCGAGCAGCCGCTCGACGCGCTGGCGCGGCAACAGCTTGCCGCGCGCCACATGGCGCTGGCGGGTCGCTTCGGAACCGCCCAGGGCGGCCGTCGCAACCCGCTGGCGCAGCTCTTCGACAAGGCCGCGATTGTGGGCGGCGTTGCGGGCGAAGGTCTCGCCGGACGGATCGATAATGGAGTTCAGCTTCGGCATGTGAGCGGCATAGCCTTTTACTTCAAAACCGGAAAGGCGGCATTTTTCGCCTCTCGCCCAGCAGTAATCCGCGAAAACCCTCCGCGAACGGTGCTGGCCAGGGTGCGACAGTCGGACCGATCGCACCGCGATGGTCAAGCCTTGCCATTCAAGCTAGCGTCCCGTCGTGGGAACGACTCTGGACGCCTTCAACGACTCAGCCCTGGCGCGCCTTTTCGCCCGTGAGCGGCGCGATGGGGCGGTGTCGTGGTTCTCTCTGCCTGGCGGTGCCACGCTGTATGCCCCGGGTGAGGAAGCCGACCAACTCTATTTCCTGCGCACCGGCCGCCTGGGCGCCTTTCGGCGTGAGGAAGGTCAGGAGCCGCAGTTCCTGGGGGTGATCCGCCCCGGCGAACCGGCCGGCGAAATGGCCCTGATCGGCGGCACCCCGCATTCGGCCAACCTTGTGGCGCTGCGGGACAGCGAGGTGCTGGCCCTGCCCCGCGCCGACTTCTTCGAGGCGGCAGAGAACGACCCGACGGTGATGCTGGAACTGTCGCGGTTGATGATCCGTCGCGCCCGCCAGGCCCAGACCCATGCAGCAATAGGCGATCCGTCGGTCTTCGGCTTCATCGCCGTCGAACCCGGTCAGGCGATCCGGCCCGTCGTGGAGCGGTTGGCGCGCTGCATGGAAGCCCTGAGCTATTCCGTGACGGTCGAGGGCGCCGAGTCGCAGCTGGCGCCGACCGAGTGGTTCAGCAATGTCGAGCGCGAGCACGACTTCGTTCTCTATGTGGCCGAGGCCGACGAGACCCAGTGGAAGCATGTGGTGGGCCGCCAGGTCGACCGGCTGTTCCGCATCGGACGCGGAGACCGAACGCCGCCTGACTCTATCCCGTCCTATGCCTCCGGACCTTTGCAGGCTCAGCGGCTGGTCGACCTGATCCTGCTGCAATCGAGCAGCCTCAAGCAGCCCCAGGGCTCGGAGGCCTGGATGGAGGCCACCAAGGCGGCGCGCCTGTTCCATCTGCGCGAGAACGGCATGGCCGACGTGCAGCGTCTGGCTCGGGTGTTGACCGGACAGTCGGTCGGCCTGGTGTTGTCGGGCGGCGGCGCACGGGCCTATGCCCACATCGGCGCCATTGAAGCCCTGCGCGAGCGCGGCATTCCTATCGACTTCGTCGGCGGAGCCTCGATGGGCGCGGTGATCGCGGCGGGCCTGGCCATGGGCTGGGACGACGGCGAGATGGAAACCCGCATTCGCCAGGCCTTCGTCAACTCCAGCCCCCTAGACGACATCGCCTTCCCGATGATCGCCATGACCCGCGGCGACAAGGTCAAGGCGCGGCTGGAGGAGCACTTTGGCAACGTCCAGATCAGCGATCTGTGGCTGCCGTTCTTCTGCGTCTCCTCGAACCTGACATCTGGCGCCTATCACCTGCACCGGCACGGGCGACTGCATGACGCCCTGCGCGCCTCGATCTCCCTGCCCGGCGTATTGCCGCCGGTGTGCGAGAACGGCGCCGTGCTGGTCGACGGCGCGGTGATGAAGAACTTCCCGGCTGACGTCATGCGCGCCTTCCAGCTGGGCCCGATCGTCGGCGTGGACGTCACGCGCGGCCGCAGCATCACCGACGAGGACGTGGTCGCGCCGCCGTCCCTGTGGAAGTGGTTCTGGTCGGGCGAATGGCGCAAAGGCCCCCCCATCGTGGCCCTGTTGATGCGCGCCGCGACGGTTTCGACAGGCCGCGACCTGGCCGCCAGCCGCGAAGCCTCCGACGTGCTGATCACGCCCAAACTGGACAAGATCGATATCCGGGACTGGCGAGCCTTTGCGCCCGCCGTTGCCGCCGGCAAGATCGCGGCCGGCATCGCCCTCGACGGGCTGGACAGGCCGGTCACCGACCTGCGCCGCCGCCCCAGCCTGGCCGAACGCGCCCGCGCGGCGCTCAATCACGTCGGGCGAGGATGAACATCCGGGTGAATGGAAACAGTGTCACGCCGTCCTCGCGGCGAGGATAGTCGCGCGCCAGCCGGCCCCGCCAGGCGTCAAGAAGCGCCGCCTTCTCCTCATCGTCGGTCAGGGCGTCCAGATAGGGCAAAAGCGTCGTTCCCATCGTCCAGTCGACGATCGGATCCTGGCCGTGCAGGGCGTGCAGATAGGTGGTCGTCCAGATATCGATCTCGGGACACAGCGGTGCCAGCCAGGCGTAGTAGTCGCGCGCATCGTGGGAGGGCCGCACACCCTCGACGCTGGCCAGTCGCGGGGCCCAGGGACCAGTCGCAACGATCTCGCCCAGGGTCTTTCGCCAGGCTATATCCGTCACTAGCGGCATCTGGCAGGCCAGCACGCCGCGCGGCGCCAGGGCGTTCGCCAGGCGCGGAAACAGGATGGCATGGTCGTCGACCCACTGCAGGGCGGCGTTGGTGAACAGCAGATCGGCCGGGTGATCGGGCGCGAAGCTGCCGATATCGCCCAGAACCCAGTCCACCCGCGTGGAAAGCCCCCTCGCCCGCTCCAGCATCTGGGGACTGGAATCTAGACCGTGCACGGTCGCAGCGGGGTGTCGCGCCGCCAGCAGAGCGGCCTGCTCGCCCGCGCCGCAGCCCAGGTCCCAGATCTGCATCGGATCAACATCACGCGGCAGCGCCGTCAAAAGATCGAGCGCGGGTCTTTCCCGATAGCTTCGATACAGGGCGTAGATATCGGGATTTCAGACAGGCATTGGCGTGGCCTTCACTTCGGGTGCGACAATTGGCGCGCGCCGGAGACAGCGCAGCCCCCGTTAACGTCTTTGTTAATGCACGATTCACTCTATATCTAACTCAGGTCTCCGACAGAGAGACCTTTGGGAAGGACTCCGATCCATGCCTCGACCCGTCAAACTCACGATGGTCGTTGATCGCCGCAAGGATGCGGCGGGGATGATGCCGCCCCACTCTCACAGGCTTTACTTGCCCCGCCCGATGATGATCGGCGCGACACTGCTGTTCTGGGCGGCAGTTGTTGTGGGCCTCAAGCTGCTGGCGTCCTGATTTCAGGCGGCAAGGCTGCGTCAAGCGGTCGCGAGAATAGCCACTTCCCTCTTCACGCAATTCGCGCTCATACTGCCCTCGTGTCGTTCAACATCTGAAAGGAGGTGACCAGTGTCTCATTGTCTCCAACCGAGGTCGCGTATCGTGACCTGGAGCCTGAATATCGAGGTATCCGCCTAGAGGCGTTGAATCGCTCCGAGGTTTCAGTCACGCCGCGCACTGCGGCCACGACGATGAAGGGCCGTTCCAGGCAATCGGAACGGCCCTTTTTCGTGTCTTGAGGTCAGCCGCCGACCAGTTCGCGACCGATCAGGAAGCGGCGGATCTCATTGGTGCCCGCGCCGATGTCGTACAGCTTGGCGTCTCGCAGGAACCGCTCGACCGGCCATTCCTTGGTGTAGCCGGCCCCGCCCAAGGCCTGGATCGCCTCAAGGCAGGTTTGCACGGCATTCTCGGAGGCCAGCAGAATCGCGCCGGCGGCGTCAAAGCGCGTGGTCTTGCCGGCGTCGCACGCCTTGGCCACGGCATAGACATAGGCCCGGGCCGAGTTCAGGGCGACATACATGTCCGCGACCTTGCCCTGCATCAGCTGGAACGAGCCAATGGCCTGGCCAAACTGCTTGCGCTCGCGGACATAGGGCAAAACCACGTCCAGACAGGCCTGCATCAGGCCTAGCGGTCCGGCCGCCAGAACAGCGCGCTCATAGTCGAGACCGCTCATCAGCACGCCCACGCCGCCACCGACCGGACCCATGACGTTCTCTTCCGGGACCTCGCAGTCCTCGAACACCAGCTCGGCGGTGTCGGAGCCGCGCATGCCCATCTTGTCGAGCTTCTTGCTGACGCTGAAGCCCTTCATGCCCTTCTCGATCAGGAAGGCGGTAATGCCGCGATCACTGGTCTTGGCATAGACCACCAGGGTGTCGGCGTGCGGCGCGTTGGTGATCCAGAACTTCGTGCCGTTCAGCACGTAGCGGTCGCCCTTCAGCTCGGCGTGGAGCTTCATCGAGACCACGTCAGAGCCCGAGCCGGCCTCGCTCATGGCCAGCGAGCCGACATGCTCGCCGCTGATCAGTTTTGACAGATAGCGGTTCTTCTGCTCGGTCGTGCCCCAGCGGCGGATCTGGTTCACGCACAGATTGGAGTGGGCGCCATAGGACAGGCCTACCGAGGCCGAGGCCCGCGAGATCTCCTCCATGGCGATGACGTGCTCGAGATAGCCCAGGCCCAGGCCGCCGAACTCTTCCTCGACGGTGATGCCGTGCAGGCCAAGGTCGCCCATCGGGACCCAGAGTTCACGCGGGAATTCGTTGGTCTCATCGATCCGGGCCGCGATGGGCGCGATCTTGTCGGCCGCGAAGCGGGCGGTGGTGTCTCGGATCGCGTCGGCCGTTTCGCCCAGCGCGAAGTCCATCGAGGGTGCGGAATTTGTCATCATGCGCACTCGCATAGCACAAACGCCCGCAGATCAACGAGACCCACGGGCGTTCATGCTCAGCAGCTTTGAAGCCGGGATTAGTCTTGGTCGCCCTCGTCGGGACCCGCCAGCTTGCGCAGCAGCAAATAGGCCGAAACCACGAAGCAGATCGCACCGATCATGCTGGCGCCATAGCCGAACATCTTGATCTGCGAGAAGCCCGGGCCCGAGGCGACGGTGAGGATCCACAGGACCCCGCCGCCGAACATCGCCAGGCCCAGCACGCCCAGGCTGACCAGCAGGCTGAGATTGCCGAAACGAGGCGCTTCCGGCTCGGCGAACGGTACGTCCAGCGCGCTGAGGGCGACGTCTTCGCTGGTCGAGAAGCCGTCCAGATTGAACACCGAGGGTGAGGTCCGGGTAGCGGTCTCGAACAGGGTGGGCTCGATGACAGGCGCCGGCCTCGGCGGTGTGAAATCAACGACCGGGACGATCGGTTGCGGCGCGACCTGGGCGACGGGCTCCGGGGTCAGGCGGAACGGCGCACTGACCGTCTCTTCGAAATCCTCGTAGAGGACGGGGGCTGGCGGCGCGGCGGCCGGAACCGGCGGTTCGGGCAGCACCAGATCGTCGCGAACGACGGCGGGGGCGACAGGAGCCGCAACCGGAGCAGGCTTGTCGGCCAGGATCGCTTCAAGACGCGCGCCGACGGCGGCGGCGGCCTGTTCGCTGGCGGTCGGGCCTTCCTCGTCGGGAACGACGATCGCCACCGGCGCGCCCTCCTCGCGCTCGACCACGGCGCGGTCGCCTTCAAAGCGGGCCATGACCGCAGCCGGCGTCTGCCTGGGCACAGCGCAGCTGGCGTCGTAGTCGACCTTGGGCCGCAGGATCGGGCTGGGCGCGGCGATCCACACACCATCGGCCGGCGTCAGGAACAGAGCCTTCTCGGCCGAGCGGCGACGGACCAGGGCGTCGATGACGATCCGCTCGCCCTCGAAGTCGGCCTTGCGCCACATCTCCATCGCGCAGGCGGCCTGCAGCAGCGAGCCCTCGTTGATCCGGCGAAGGACGCCGGAGCGGACGAAGTTGTCGAGCCCGATATTGAAGGCAAAACAGACCAGCGCATCGAACTGGTTCTGGTTCAGCGGCGCATAGGTCTGTTCGTTGACCGCATGGGCCACCGAGATCAGATCGTAGAGGAGCAGGGCCTCGGCGTCTTTTTCTGAAACGGTCGCCCCACCGCGCGCGGTGAGGGTATGGCCGTAACCGATCGTCCAGCGCCCATCGGGGAGCTGAGCGGCTTTCATCCGGTAGCCTTCGAATCTCTTGATGAGATCGACGGCGGCGCGGGAGACCTGATGACGCGGCTTCATCGCGGAGAATGACCCAGTTTGAGACAGACGCAGTTGCGTTCGTCTCTCTCTCGGCAAGATAGGGGCCGGTTTGGGTGTTCCCGTGACGGGAGAACCAATTTTTTAGTGGAGCAGCAAGGCGGCGATCAGCAGGACCGCGAAGAACCCCGTGAAATCGGTGAGGAAGGTCACGAAGATCGACGACGACACCGCCGGATCCCGTCCCATCCTCTCCAGGGCCAGGGGCGCCAGGATGCCGCCGACGGCGGCCGTGAAGATGTTGGTCACCAGGGCCAGGCCCACAATGATCGCCAGCTTGCCGTGCTGATCCTCCGGGCCAAAGACCAGATAGGTGGCCCCGCCCATCACCAGGGCAAGACACAGGCCATTGACCAGCCCCACGGAAACCTCGCGCAGCACGATCCGGCGGGCGTTGGCTGTGGTCAGCTCTTTGCTGGCCAGGGCGCGCACGGCCACGGCCAGACTCTGGGTGCCTGCATTGCCGCCGAGCGACGAGACGATGGGCATTAGGATGGCCAGGGCCACCAGTTGGGCGATCTCTTCCTGGAACACCGCAACGCCGCTGACGGCGATACTCGCGGTGACCAGGTTCAGCAGCAGCCACGGCAGGCGCGCGCGGACAATGTCGATCACGGTCGCGTCGCGACCGGCGTCCGACACGCCGGCCAGGGCGAGGATATCCGCCTCGGCCTCCTCGCGGATGACCTCGACGATGTCGTCGACAGTGATCTGCCCCACCAGCCGGCCGCCCGGGTCGACGACCGGGGCGCTGATCAGGTGATACTTGTCGAAGATATAGGCCACCTCTTCCTGACCCATCTCGACCTGGATTTCGGTCACTGCCTCCATCAGGTCGGCCAGCCGCGTCTCGCGGCGGCTGCGCAGCAACAGGCTGATCGGAATGGCGCCGACGGGCTTGTAGGTTGGGTCCACCACATAGACGTCGAAGAACAGTTCGGGCAGCGAGTCTCCGGCTTCGCGCACATGGTCGATGGTGTGACCGGCGGTCCAGAATTCGGGTGCCGCCAGGAACTCGCGCTGCATCAGGCGGCCGGCGGTCTCGTCTTCGTAGGACAGGGTGGTCTCGATCGCGGCGCGATCGACCTCGCCCATGGCGGCCAGCACCTGATAGCGCTTGGTGTCGTCCAGGTCGTCGATGACGTCGGCGGCGTCGTCGGTGTCGAGTTCTTCCAGCGCGCGGGCCAGGGCCACCGAGGGCGTGGCCTCAAGGATCTCCTCGCGGAGATTCTCGTCCATCTCCGAGATGATCTCGCCCAGCGCCTCGGGATCGAGGAGCGGAATGACCTCTTCGCGATAGGCCGAGGACAGAAAGCCCATCAGGTCGGCGACGTCGGCGGGCTCCAGGGCCCCGACCAGCTCGCGCAGGCGCTCGGTATTGCCGCTGTCGGCGGCGTCGATCACCATCTCGACATATTCGGGATTGAGCGCGTAGTCGTCGCCGAGGGCGAGGTCTTCAAGATCCTCGGGAAGGGCGACCTGGGGGAACGGAGCCTTGTCCAGTGCGTCGTCGGTCAGTTCGGCAATGTCCCGGGTCATGGGGGCCTCCTGAGCTCAAAGGGCTTGGCGTCGCTGGCGTGTTCCGAAGGATGGCTGGCCAGCTTCCCTTGGGAAAGTCAGGCCTGAAAACGATTAGAGCGCGCCCAGCGAGTCGGAAACCGATTTCGCCAAGCGCGCTCTAGTCAGTTTCACCTGGTGCGGTCGAGAAGACTCGAACTTCCACGCCCTTTCGGGCACAGCGACCTCAACGCTGCGCGTCTACCAATTCCGCCACGACCGCACGTGGTGAGGGGCGGCTGGTAGCAAACTGAATCTGGTTTGGAAAGGGCAGAGTTCGTTGAACGCAAACTAACTGTCGAGCGTCAGACGCCGCCGGCCATATAGTCATAGACGTCGGCGGCGCGCGTCACCTGAATGGCGATGCGATCGTCGCTGATCTGGATCTCGCCCCGGGCGATGGGGTGGTTGTTGGCCAGGATCCAGACCTCGTCATTGGTCTTCGCGTCCAGCGGGATCACCGCGCCGCGGCCCATGCGCAGCAGCTGCTGCATGGGAAGGATCGAGCGCCCCAAAAGAACGGAGATCTCGACATTGACGGCGTTGACCTGGCTCACGAACTAAGGCCCCTAAAATCGACTCTCGACCATTCTTGGTCGCGCCATCGAGATTGCAAGAATAGGGCCGTATGCTTGATCGCCCGTTAAGCCT
>JANOSS010000032.1:0-76054 GCA_031415995.1 Caulobacter sp.
CGAGCGCTTGGTCGGGATGGTGGTGTTGCGCTCGATCAGCGGGGTGAACACGCCGCCCAGGGTCTCGATGCCCAGGGTCAGAGGGGTCACGTCCAGCAGCAGCACGTCCTTGACGTCGCCTTGCAGAACGCCGGCCTGAACGGCGGCGCCCAGGGCCACGACTTCGTCAGGATTGACGCCCTTGTGCGGCTCGCGGCCAAAGAAGTCCTGCACCGCCTGCTGGACCTTGGGCATGCGGCTCATGCCGCCGACCAGGATCACTTCGTCGATGTCGCTCTTCTTGAGGCCGGCGTCCTTCAGGGCCTGTTCGCACGGGCCGATGGTCCGCGTGATCAGGTCGTCGACCAGGGCTTCGAGCTTGGAGCGCGACAGCTTGATGTTCAGGTGCAGCGGGCCCGACGCATTCATCGAAATGAAGGGCAGGTTCACTTCGTACTGGGCGGTGCTCGACAGTTCCTTCTTGGCCTTTTCGGCCTCTTCGCGAAGGCGCTGCAGGGCCAGCTTGTCCTTGCGCAGGTCGACGCCCTGCTCCTTCTTGAACTCGTCGGCCAGGTAGTCGACGATCCGCAGGTCAAAGTCTTCGCCGCCCAGGAAGGTGTCGCCATTGGTCGACTTCACTTCAAAGACGCCGTCGCCGATTTCCAGAACCGAAACGTCGAAGGTGCCGCCGCCGAGGTCATAGACGGCGATCTTCTTGCCTTCGTTCATGTCCAGGCCATAGGCCAGGGCGGCCGCGGTCGGCTCGTTGATGATGCGCAGCACTTCAAGGCCGGCGATCTTGCCGGCGTCCTTGGTCGCCTGACGCTGGGCGTCGTTGAAATAGGCCGGGACGGTGATCACGGCCCGGGTCACCGGCTCGCCCAGATGGCTCTCGGCCGCTTCCTTCATCTTCTGCAGAATAAAGGCGGAGACTTCCTGCGGGGAATAGTCCTTGCCCTGGGCCTTGACCCAGGCATCGCCGGTCGGACCCTTGACGATGTCATAGGGAACCATGGCCTTGTCCTTGGCCACAACGGGGTCGGCGAAGTTGCGGCCGATCAGGCGCTTGATCGCAAACAGCGTGTTGGTCGGGTTGGTGACGGCCTGACGCTTGGCGGGCTGGCCAACCAGGCGCTCGCCATCCTCGAGGAACGCGACCACCGACGGGGTGGTGCGGGCTCCCTCGGCGTTTTCGATCACCTTGGGGGTCTTGCCGTCCATGATGGCCACGCACGAATTCGTGGTGCCAAGGTCGATACCAATAATCTTGCTCATAATACGAACCTGTCGCTCCTGCTGGCGGACGGCGGTGACAAGGGCCTTAGACGCAAGCGCCCCGGTTTTTCTCGCTCCGTCCCCGTCTGGTCGAACTTCCTAACGGTTGATCCAATCCTCCCCATCCCGACCAAGGTCGAGCGGGCAGAGTGCGTTCCCCGAAGTTGACGAGCCCGTCAACC
Organism: Caulobacter sp.; assembly: GCA_031415995.1. Classification (GTDB taxonomy): domain Bacteria; phylum Pseudomonadota; class Alphaproteobacteria; order Caulobacterales; family Caulobacteraceae; genus Caulobacter. The sequence goes on from JANOSS010000032.1 coordinate 1,437, forward strand.
CCGCTTGGAAGCCGATATGGGGGATACGTGCCGGCCCGCAAGTCCATTCCCTCATCTTGCGAAGGGGAATCTTCAAGCCAGACGGTGGAAAATGGCCGCGCCATGCCGGCGCGGCCATCGTCAACTCAGCAGGGGCGCGGCGTTCAGCCGCCGATCTTTTTCACCCAGGCGGTGATGGCCGGCAGCTGGCTCGCGCGCACGGACAGACGGTAGGACACCGCCGCCTTGGCCTTTTCGACCTCGCGCGCCAGGCTGGGATCGGACGCCGTAAGCGCGTCCAGCCTGGTCAGCATGGCGGGGTCCGCAGAGCGGCCGCCCAGCGACGCCAGATAGCCGGAGCGCCCCGACGCGTCGACCTTGGCCTCGACGGCCGCCTTGTTGGCGACTGCGAAATCGAAGGCCAGGTTCGGATGGGCGCCGGCGACCCTGCTGATGATGCTGGGCGAGGTGGTCGCGCCCGGCTCATCGGTCATGGCCAGGTCCAGCGCCCGCTTGGCCAGGACTGGATCCCGCGCCGCGCCCAGCAGGGTGTAGAGTTCGGTGCGCAACAGGGCGTTGGTCTCGGCCTTGGCTTGGGCGCGCATGGCGTCCCAGCCGGCGGCGTCGGCCTGGGCGGCGACGATGCCCAGGATGGTCTTGCGCAGGGGGCCAGGGACGGCGGCCGGGTCGGTCTTGTCGGCGGCGTAGCGACGCTTGGCCTCGGCCGCGACCGCCGGGTCACCCAGCCGGCCCAGCACGGCGATCACATCACCGCGCAAGGTGGCTTCGGGACCGCTCTCGCCGGGCTTGGCAGCCCAGCCGACGCGGTCCATCAGCGGCGAAAGGCGCGCCAGGGCGACCTTGCGGAACGCCGCCTGCTCGGTGGGCATGCCCTCATAATAACTGTCGACACCGCCATAGATGGCGACGATGCGGCCCCAGATCTTCGGATCGGCGGCGATCGGCGCGGCGATGGTCAGGTCCAGGGCGTCGGTGGCCGGCTGCAGACCCGCCAGGCCCAGGGCATAGACGTCGCTGAGCAGGCCCAGCTGATCGATCGGCGGCAGGCTGGCGAAGTTGGCGGCCAGGCCCTTGAACAGGTCCGGCGTGTAGAGGGTGCGGAAATAGCCCGCCTGGCCGGCATTGACGATCACCGGGCCGCAGCCCGGCACGGCGACGCCGGCCGATCTGCTCTCGACCAGGGTCTGAACCGGCGCGCCGCCCGAGACGGCGCGGGCGGCCACCGGCACGCTCCAGCGCAGCGCGTTCTTGCCCGGACGGTCCTTGGTGAACTCGCCCTGGGTCAGGGTGAGCCGCGAGGCGCCATCGACGCAGCCGCCGCCCGAGACGGTGATCAGCGGCACCCCGGGCTGACGGGTGAAGTCGCGGGCGATGGCCTTGATCGGCTTGCCGGCCGCCGTTTCAACCGCGCCCCACAGATCGTCGGTGACGGTGCTGCCATAGGTGTTGGCCTTGATGTAGCTGCGCACCCCGTCACGCCAGGCGTCGGGGCCGGCATAGGCCTCCAGCATGCCGATCACGGCCTGGCCCTTCTGGTAGGTGATGCCGTCGAAGGCCTCGCTGGCCTCCTCGACGGTCTTCATCGGCTGGACCACCGGGTGGGTGGTGGCCAGGGCGTCCAGGCCCATGGCGTATTCGCGGCCCGCGATGGCGTTGAGGGCGCTGTTCCACTCGGGGAAGAACTTCTCGGTCGTGCGGCCCTCGAGCCAGGTGGCGAAGCCCTCGTTGAGCCACAGGTCGTCCCACCAGGCCATGGTGACCAGATTGCCGAACCACTGGTGGGCGGTCTCGTGAGCGACGGTGGTGTAGACGCCTTCGCGGTCCTCCTGGGTCGACAGGGCCGGATCCAGCAGCAGGGCATATTCGAAATAGAAGATCGCGCCCCAGTTCTCCATGGCGGCGAAGAACTGGCTCTGGCCCGGCGCGGCGATGTGGTCGAGCTTGGGCAGCGGATAGTCGACGCCGAAATAGTCGTTGTACCACTCCAGGATCGGACCGGCTGACTTGAGGGCGAACTGGGCCTTGGCCAGGTCGCCCTTCTTGGTGACGACGCCGATCTCCGCGCCAGCGGCGTTTATGGTGGCGCGCTCGAACTCGCCCAGGCCGAAGAACAGCAGGTAGGTCGACATCTTCGGCGAGGTCGCGAAGGTCACCCGGCTCTTGCCGCCGCCCAGATCGACGGTCTTCTGAGCCGGCATGTTGCTGATCGCCATCTGGCCCGTCGGCACGGTGGCCGTCAGCTTGAAGGTGGCCTTGTAGAAGGGCTCGTCCCAAGAGGGCACGAACCGGCGGGCATCGGGAGCCTGGAACTGGGTGTAGAGAGCACGCTTCTTGCCGGCGTCAGTCTCGTAGTCGAGAGCGAAAAGGCCCGTGGCCTGGGTGTTGATCTTGCCCGCATAGTCGATCGACAGCACATGGCGGCCCTTGGCCACCGGCTTGGCGAAGGTGAAGCTGGCGGTCTGGGCCTTGTCGTCCACCGCGATGGTCGCCGCGCCCGCGCCCTTGCCCGAACCCTTGATGTGGGCCTTGGCGAAGGTCAGCTCATGGGCCTGCAGCACGATGGTGCGGGTCGGCTCCAGCACGTCCACAGTGATCTGCACCGAACCGGCGAAGGTCAGGTTGGCGACGTCGGGCGTGAAGGCCACGTCATAGTGCGTGGGGACCACGGCGCGCGGCAACTGAGTGGTAACGGTCTGGGCGGTCGCGCCGGGGGTCTGGCTGGCGGCGAGGGCGGCGCCTGGGACGCTGGTCGCGGCAAGAAGAAGCGCGGCGACGGCCGCAGAAGACAGAAGACGACGCATGAACGGCCCTGAACTGCAAAATTTGCTCGACCAAAACGGCCGAAGAGGCGAACCAACACCTTCCCTCCGGTTCCGGCGCGTTAAATATACGTAATGATCCAGCCGCTCCCCGTTGTTCCGGGTTTCGACCTCTGGCCCGGCCTGCTGTCGCCGCAGGCCCAGACGGAGCTGGTCGCCGCCGTGTTCGAGGCGGCCCAGGCCGCGCCCTTCGCCCACTACGCCACGGCCTATGGCAAGGCCCAGAGCCGGGCGATGAGCGTCGGCATGACCAGTTTCGGCCCGCTGGGCTGGACCAGTGACGCGAGCGGCTATCGCTATGCCGACAAGCACCCGGCAACCGGCCGGCCCTGGCCGGCCATGCCCCAAGCGCTGCTGGATCTCTGGGCGATGCTGGGCGACCCCGAGACCCCGCCGGACTCTTGCCTGATCAACCTCTATCGCGGCGAGGCCCGCATGGGGCTGCACCAGGACCGCGACGAGGCCGATCCGGGCTTTCCGGTGCTGTCGATCTCGCTGGGCGACACGGCGGTGTTCCGGATCGGCGGGACCGCCCGCAAGGACCCGACCCGCAGCTTGAAACTGAGCTCCGGCGATGTCTGCCGGCTGTCGGGCCCGGCCCGGCTGGCCTTTCACGGCGTGGACCGGATCCTGGTCGGCTCCGCGGGGTTGGTCCCGGGTGGCGGACGGATCAATCTGACCCTGCGCAGAGCGCGGCCCGCCTAGCTTGGCCGGGATGACCGTCCGGAACGAAAAAAGGGGCCGCCCCACCGGACGGCCCCTTCTCAATCTCGAACCTGACGCAACGGAAACCGGTGGCAGTGGCCGGGACGAGCTAGCCCCGCAGCTTGCGGGTTAGGACTTCCAGGTCGTGGTTCAGGGCGCTGTCGTCGACGCGCAGGGCCTCGATGCGGCGCACGGCGTGCAGAACGGTGGTGTGGTCGCGACCGCCGAACCGCCGGCCGATATCGGGCAGGGAGCGGGTGGTCAGTTGCTTGGCCAGCCACATGGCGGCCTGACGCGGCCGGGCGATGGCGCGGTTGCGGCGCTCGCTCAGCAGATCAGCCTGCTTCATGCCGTAGTGGTCGGCCGTGGCCTTCTGGATGTCGTCGATGGTGATGCGCTTTTCGCCGGTGCGCAGATGCGGGCGCAGTATGGCCTGCACCTCATCGAGCGTCAGGCGCGACAGGCCCTCGCCGGCCCGGGCCGACAGGGTGTTGAGCGCGCCTTCCAGCTCGCGGACACTGTCGGTGAAGCGGTCGGCCAGGAACTGCAAAACGTCGGGACGCATGGTCGCATCGCCGCCGTAGCCGGCGGAAAGCGTCTGGATCTTGCGCTCCAATATACCCATCCGCAGCGAGCGGTCGGCCGGTTCCAGGCCGCAGACCAGGCCTGCCGACAGGTGCGAGCGCAGGTGGGCGTCCATCTCGGTCATGGCCGACGGCGGACGGTCCGACGAGAACACGACGCGGCGGCCCTCCTCGACCAGGGCGGTCAGGGTGTGGAACAGCTCTTCTTGCGTGGACTGCTTGCCGGCGATGAAATGCACATCGTCGATGATCAGCAGATCGGCGGCCCGCAGCTCTTCCTTGAAGGCGGCCGTCTGGCGATCCATCACGGCCCGCACGAAGGTCGACAGGAAGCGCTCGGCGGTCAGATAGACCACGCGCTTGGTCGGGGCCTGACGCATGGCCTCCCAGGCCAGGGCGTTGAGCAGGTGGGTTTTGCCAAAGCCATAGGGGCCGTGGAACAGGACCGGGTTGAAGTGGCCGTCAGCCCAGCTCGCCACCCGGCGCGCCACGGCATGGGCAAATTCGTTGGCGGGACCGGGGACGAAGGTCTCGAAGGTGAAGCGCTCCTGCAGGCCCTGGGTGCGCGAGGGCTTGCCGGTCGAGACCGGCGCCAGGCTGGGCGCATCGGTGGAGACGGGCAGGACGATCTCGATCGGCTCGGCCTTGGCGGCGTCGACATAGGCGCCGGCCGAGGCTTCGAACTCCAGGCGCGACTTCAGGTCGATGCGGCGCGCCATCGGATCATTGGCCGTCCACAGCTCACCGATCCGGCGCCAGGCGCTGCGGCGGATCCAGTCGCGAGCGATCCCGGTCGGAGTCACCAGCACCACGTCGCCCGACGGACCCTCGCGCAGCAGAGCCGGCGCGATCCACGACCCGAAGGCCGCATCGCCCAGCTCGCGCTTCAGCGCCACGCAGACCTTGTGCCAGACGCCGCCGGCCGGCTCACAGGCAACCGCTGGAATCGCAGCCGAAAAGTCCTGGCTCGCCACCGCGCCCTTGATTGTCATTCGTCCACCGCCTCGTAACCTAAAACGCGCCCGCATGCCTGCCGCCCGCCCCCCATGGCGAAACGACCGGTTTTCTCAACGCGCACGGGGGCTTAATCAGCGGAACGCATAGGTTCTGCCGCCGCCGTTTTTCCAAGGATCTGGAAGAGCGCTGAGACCCCTAAACTAGCCAGCCGACCCTGCTGGTCAAACGGAAAACTTGCGTCCGGGATCGGATATTTCTGTTGACTCGCGAGAGCCCCTCGCCTGGCAAGGGAATAGTTAAGTCCGGCAATTTTCGGACGCTGTTATTTCAATAATGTGTGCAGTTGAGCGCAAAGCAAAAGCCGGTTGGATTGCTCCAACCGGCTCTTGTAAATACTTGAATTTCCTGGACGAACAGGGTTCGTCCAGTATCTGGACTAGGCTGCGGCCGTGTCCAGCTTCTTCAGGCGGGCGGCCAGGCGCGACACCTTGCGCGAACCCGTGTTCGGATGAACCACGCCCTTGGAAACGGCGCGCATCAGTTCCGACTGAGCCTCGATAAAGGCGGCCTTGGCGACGGCGACGTCGCCGGCCACCAGGGCGTCTTCGAACTTGCGGAGGAACGTGCGCACGCGCGAACGGCGAGCGGTGTTCACCTCGGTGCGACGGGCGATCTTGCGGATCGCCTTCTTGGCGCCGGGATTGTTGGCCATGGAAATTGGACCTCGAAACGGACAGCCGCGCGGGACAGCCGCGAAGCAGGGAAAATCTTGAGCGCGCGGATATACGGGAACCCTTGGCCGTGGTCAACGGCCCGGAGACGGAATCCGAGATCTTGTGATCAGCGCCCCTTGAAGTCGGGTTTGCGCTTCTCGACGAAGGCCGCCATCCCCTCCTTCTGGTCCTCGAAGGCGAACAGCGAGTGGAACAGCCGGCGCTCCAGGGCCACGCCGGTGGTCAGGGTAGTCTCATAGGCGGCGTTGACCAGTTCCTTGTTCATGGCCACGGCCAGGGGCGACTGGCCGGCGATCTTGCCGGCGATGGCCAGGACCTCGCCGAGCAGCATGTCGGCCGGGAAGATCCGCGACACCAGGCCCGAGCGCTCGGCTTCCTCGGCCCCCATCATCCGGCCGGTCAGGATCATGTCCATGGCCTTGGACTTGCCGACAAAGCGGGTCAGGCGCTGGGTGCCGCCGATGCCGGGCGCGACGCCCAGATTGATCTCGGGCTGGCCGAACTTGGCGGTGTCGGCGGCGATGATGAAGTCGCACATCATGGCCAGCTCGCAGCCGCCGCCCAGGGCGTAACCGGAGACGGCGGCGATGATCGGCTTGCGGCACTGCTCGATGGCGCGGGCCCCGGCCGTAAAGAAGTCGGCCTTGAACATCTCGGCATACGACTTGTCCGACATCTCCTTGATGTCGGCCCCGGCGGCGAAGGCCTTGGCCGAGCCGGTCAGCACGATGCAGCCCACGCCATCATCGGCCTGGGCCTCGTCCAGGGCGATGGCCAGCTCGCCCAGCAGCTGGGCGTTGAGGGCGTTCAGCGCCTCGGGCCGGTTGAGCCGGATCAGCACGACGCCGGCGGCGCCGCCATTGGGGCCTTCGGGGGCGGTCTCGACGATCAGGGTTTGATACTCGGCCATCGGCGGGTCTCTCCTTGTGACGCTCGCTTTATAGAGCGCGTCGCGGGGAAGGGGAGCCATCCTGTAAGTCTCACGGTGCGGCGATCGCCTCTATCGCCGCCTGCTCCGCCGGCCAATGGTCGAAGGCGAGCAGGATCTGCTGGGCGGTGGCGTCGGCGATCAAGGCTCCGTCCTCCCGACGAAACTCGGCGCGGGCGGTGATCAGCTGCCGGGTCTGGGCCACGATGCGGGCTTCGATGGTCAGGGGGTGACTGCGCCCCACGTTCAGGAAGTTCATCTGCAGATTGACCGTCCGGTAGAGCCGGTCATGCGGAAGCACCGTCATGGCCGCGAAGGCCAGGACCTGGTCGGCCAGCGCCGCCAGATAGCCGCCAAACAGCGAGCCGTCGGCGGTGGCCAGCTCGGGGCTCGGGATCCAGGACTTGCGCACCCAGCCATCGCCCCAGTCGTCGATCAGGCCCAGCTTCAGGGTCTGAACGATCGCCGGCGGGGTGGCGGTCCCCGCCTTCAGGGCGTCGAGTCGATCCGTGGCCCATGTCATGCTGTCCTCCCGCAAGGTTCTCGGCGGCAAGGCTAGGGCGTCGGCGCGGGCTCTGTTACTCGACTTCCCAAGGCAGCGCCGACCCGGAGGGTTTCACAATGAAGGTCGTTGAAAAAGCTCGCAAAATTCCGCGCCAGCAGCGCGCCCAGACCACCGTGGACTATATTCTCGAAGCCGCAACTCAGGTTCTGGAGGCGACCGGCGAGGCAGGCTTCAACACCAATGCAGTGGCCGAGCGCGCCGGCGTCAGCATCGGTGCCCTGTATCGCTATTTCCCCGACAAGCAGGCGATCCTGCAGGCCCTGGCCCAGCGCGAAACCGAGGCTCACCGGCGCGCCGTGATGGCGGTGGTCGAGGACGGGACACCAGGCCTGGCGCGGGATCGGGCCATGATCCGCGCCTTCCTCCAGGCTTTCGCCGGCCGCAGCCGGGCGCGGCGGATCGCCATGTCCAGCCTGTTGGCCACGGCCGACCACGGCGAACTGGCCGCGCGGTTCGCGGGGGCGGAAACCGGCCTGACCGACGCGCAGGGCCGCCCCCTGACACCCGTCCAGGCCTTCGTGCTCAGCCGCGCGGTGCAGGGCGCCATGCGGGCAGCGGTTCTGGAGGGTGCCGACTTCCTGCTGAGCCCAGAGTTCGAGGACGAACTGGTGCGGCTCAGCCGGGTCTATCTGGGCTATCCGGCGGGCGGCCGGGCGCGGGGCAACCACTAGATCGGTTTGCGCGCCGTGATCCGGACCCAAGGCCCCTGGCCACCCTCATAGCCGCGGCCCCGATATTCCGTGATGGCCTGAATGTCCCACGCGGCCGAGCGCCTGAAGGCGGCTCTGACTTCATCGGCCGTGAGATAGTTGAAGTATCGGCCCAAGCCGTCACGCCCTTCACAGCCGCCGCCTTTGAAGCTGGCGAAGTGGACGCCGCCCGGCTTGAGGGCGCGAAACACAAGCGACAGAACGCCTGGAAGCGCGACACGAGGCACGTGCAGCAGGCTGGCATGGGCCCAGACGCCGTCATACTTGTCCACCGCGTCGAGTTCATCGAAGCGCATCACGCGAACCGGGCGACCTATCCGCTCTTCAGCTTCGCGGGCGATCTCCGGAACGCCGTCTGTTGCGTCGAGCTGGAAACCCCGAGCCAGCATGGCTTGGCTGTCTCGACCGGCCCCGCAACCCAGTTCCAGAATGCGAGCTCCTGGCGCGAGAGCCTGAAGAAAGGCGGCCAGCGGCCGGCTTGCGCCACAGGGTCCTTTGGCCGCGTAAACGGGCGCCTCGTCAGCGTAGAAATCAAGCGTCGCCTGATCGCACGCGGCGTGATCGAGCGATGAGGGTCCAGGCGCGGCCATGACCCAACCTTAAGGTGGGACTGAGCCTCGCGGCAATGTGCGCGACCGCCCCGCCAACTTGAAGCGCGCCCCTCAAACCTGACACACCAGACAGAGGAACCTCGACGGCCCCGGCGCCCTTCGCGCCGAAGGGGGCCATCCTTAAATCTCACGGCGAGACGATCGCCGGAGTGGAAAGGTCTCTCAAGGACGACGCTCCGCGTCGCCGCGACGCGGCCGCCGGAGGCGGTCCTTGACAGACCTTTCCACTCCGGCACGCTGCAGCCTCCAAGAGATTTAAGGATGAGCGGGACGCGGGGCGTCCGCTTTCTGCAGAAAAGCCAAGGGGCGCTTCGACCCGTTGCGGACCTTCGCCTTCCGGCTAGTCTCAGCCAGTGTCTTGTCCGGCCAACATATGCATCCGCCAGGCCCGTTCGAGCGACGCCGCTACGATCGAGGCCATTCTCCGCGACACATATGCCAGCACGTGGCTTCCCCAGTTGACCAACGAGGCGGCTCAGGCTTGGCGCGATGAAGGTCGGCCCGCCACCTATGTCGCGGCGCGAGGACTTGGTTTCTGGGTCGCGGAAGTGGAAGGCGAAGTTGCTGGCTTCGTGGACTGGGAAGGGAATTTTGTGAACGCCCTTCATGTGTCCTCAACCAACGTCAGAATGGGTCTGGGAAGTCGCCTGATGGACAAGGCGGAGGCGGCGATGGCAAGCGCCGGCTTCGCTGAAGCGCGGCTGGAGACTGACACTTTCAACGCGCGTTCCCGCGCCTTCTATGATCGGCGTGGTTATCGCGAAGCTGATCGCTATCCTGATAGGGAGTGGAGCAGCGGTTTCACGACGCTGCTGCTCGTTAAGGCGCTACGTTAACGAGTTCCGCAAACCACCCCATGCCGACCTTGGGAAGGGCCGCTCCGAGGCGGCCAACCCCTCAAACCTGACACGCCGGACAAAAGAACGTCGACCGCCCCGCCTGAACCTCCCGCGCGATAACGCCCTTGCAGCCCCTGGTCGGACACGGCTCGCCCTCGCGGTCATAGACCCGGAAGCGGTGCTGGAAATAGCCCAGCGCCCCGTCGGCGGCGGCGAAATCCTTGAGGGTGGACCCGCCCACCTCGACGGCCTCGGCCAGGACCTCCTTGATGATCGTGGTCAGCGGCCCCAGCCGCTTGCCGGCGATCATCCCCGAGGGCTTGAACGGCGAGATGCCGGCCCGGTGCAGGGCCTCGCACACATAGATATTGCCCAGGCCTGCGACGGTCTTCTGGTCCAGGAGCAGGGTCTTGGGGCCCTGCTTGCGGTTGGCAAAGGCCTTGATCAGGGTCTGGGCGGTAAAGCCCTCGCCCAGCGGCTCGGGGCCCATGGTCGCGAACCACGGATGGCGCTCCACCTGGTCGGTGGCGATCAGGTCCATGAACCCAAAGCGCCGGGGATCATGATAGGTGACCACCGCCCCCGCTTCGGTCTCGAAGATGACGTGGGCGTGCTTGTCGTCGGGTTTGACCTCCCGGGCGAAGTCGCCGGGGCGGCCAATTCTTGCTGGGTTTGGGCCCTCGGGGGCGGCGATCTCGAACCGGCCGGTCATCCCTAAGTGCATCACCAGGGTGTCGCCGCGATCCAGCGGGGCCAGCAGATATTTGGCGCGGCGCTCCAGCCGCAGAATTCTGGCCCCGCTCAACCGCTGGACGAAGCCGTCAGGCAGCGGAAAGCGCAGGTCGGGCCGGTTGGCGCGCACGCGGCTCAGGCGGGCACCGCTCAGGGTGGGTTCCAGGCCGCGCCGGACGGTCTCGACTTCAGGCAATTCGGGCAAGACGGGTCCTTGGAAGATGACGAGGCGGCACGCGCGGTCTAAGAGGCAGACAGTCTATATAGAGGCCCCATGACCAAGCCGGCAGCCACCTTTGGTTTTAAGGACGTCGACCCCTCCCTGAAGGCGGGTCTGGTGCGCGGCGTGTTCGACCGCGTCGCCAAGAACTACGACCTGATGAACGACCTGATGAGCGGGGGCGTGCATCGTCTGTGGAAGGACGCCGTCGCCGCGCGCCTCAACCCGCAGCCGGGCGAGGTGATCATCGACTGCGCCGGCGGCACCGGCGACATGGCCCGCCGCTTTGCCAAGATGGCCCGCCGCGCCCAGGAGCGCCGGGGCGGCCCCGACGCGATGATCAACATCATCGACTACAATGCCGAGATGATCGCCGCCGGCATCGAGAAGGGCGGCGAGCCGGAAATCACCTGGACCGTCGGCGACGCCCAGCGCCTGCCCCTGCCCGACGCCTATGCCGACGCCTATGTGATCTCGTTCGGCATCCGCAATGTCACCGACATCGACGCGGCCCTGCGCGAGGCGCGACGGGTGCTCAAGCCCGGCGGCCGCTTCATCTGTCTGGAATTCTCGCGCCCGGCCACCGAGTTTCTGGCCAAGGCCTATGACGCCTACAGTTTCAAGGTCATTCCGCAGGTCGGCGCGTGGGTCGCCAAGGACCGCGAGGCCTATCAGTATCTGGTCGAGAGCATCCGCCGCTTCCCCGACCAGCGCGCCTTCCTGGCGATGATGCAAGAGGCCGGCTTCAAGCGGGCCACCTATGCCAATTTCACCGGCGGCGTTGCGGCGATGCACCAGGGCTGGGCGCTCTAGTCCATGGGGCAGATGTCCGCGTTCTGGCGCCTGATCGGCGCGGGCTGGGTGCTGATCCGGGCCGACGCCCTGATCCCGCGTGAGCTTGACCCGGTTGTGCCGCCGTCGGCGCGGCTGGCGGCGCGCGTGTTGCGGCTGCTTTCCGGTCCTGGCGCGCGGCGGGGGCGGCCGGGCCAGCGACTGGCCGGTGCCCTGGAGGGCCTGGGCCCCGCCGCGATCAAGATGGGCCAGTTCCTGTCGACCCGGGCCGACATCTTCGGAACGCCCTTCGCGCAAGACCTGTCGCGCCTGAAGGACCGCCTGCCGCCCTTCCCGCTCAGCCAGGCCCGCGACGAGATCGAGCGCAATCTGGGCCGGCCGATCGAGACCCTGTTCTCGCGGCTGGACGAGCCTGTCGCCGCCGCCTCCCTGGCCCAGGCCCATCCGGCTACCCTGCTGGACGGACGCAAGGTGGCGGTGAAGGTGCTGCGGCCCGGCATCGAGCGCCAGGTGTTCCAGGACAGCGCCGTCCTGCGCCTGGCCGCCGATCTGGCCGAGCGTCTGGTTCCGCAGGCCCGTCGCCTGAAGCCGCGCGACTTCGTCGAGGTGGTGATCCGGGCCCTGGACCTGGAGATGGACCTGCGCTTCGAAGCCGCCGGTTGCGCCGAGCTGGGCGAGGTGATGGCCCGGGACAGCTACATGACCGCCCCTGCCGTGGTCTGGGACGGGGTCGGCAAGCGGGTGCTGACCCTGGCCTGGGCCGACGGCGAGGCGCTGTCGAACCCCGAAACGCTCGACCTGCCGGGCCTCGACCGCAAGGCCCTGGCCGACAACATCACCCGCGGCTTCCTGGCCCAGGCCCTGGATCACGGCCTGTTCCATGCCGACCTGCACGAGGGCAATCTGTTCGTCGCCGTCCCGGCAAAGGTGGTCGCCGTCGACTACGGCATCATCGGCCGCCTGGGTCCCGGCGAACGGAAATATCTGGCCGAGATCCTGTACGGCTTTTTGAACCGCGACTATGGGCGCATCGCCCGCATCCATTTCGACGCCGGCTATGTGCCCGCCCACCACGACGTCGACGCCTTCGCCCAGGCCCTGCGCGCTGTGGGCGAACCGATCTTCGGCCGCGACGCCCGCGAGGTGTCGATGAGCAAGCTGCTGGCCCAGCTGTTCGAGATCACCGCCCTGTTCGAGATGGCCCTGCGACCGGAACTGGTTCTGCTGCAGAAGACCATGGTCACCGTCGAGGGCGTGGCCCGCCGCATCGACCCTGCCCACGACATCTGGGCCGCAGCCGATCCGGTGGTCCGCCGCTGGATCACCCGCGAGCTGTCGCCCGCCGCCAAGGTGCGCGACTTCGCCGACGAGGCTCTGAAGGCGCTGCGAGCCATAGCGCGGCTGGCCGAGGCGCCGGCGGCGGCGGTGGCGGTGGTCGCCGCGTCGAAGCCTCGCCCCCTGGCCTGGTTTGCGGCGGGCGCGCTTGTGGCGGTACTGGCCTTTGCGGCCGGGGCGCTGGTGTTCGGCTGATCAGCCGCTATTGGCCTGGCTTCGCTCCGGGGTCGCCGTCGCCCGGCGGCTCTCGCGGGTCTTCTGCACCTCCCAGTAGGCCGCGCCGTCATCAGGCTTGAACAGCGCCCGGGGCGCGCCCTCGCGGGACACTACCGCGAACACATTGCCCTTGGCGTCGTAGATCAAGGTGTCGCCATTGGCGCGCTTCAGGGTCTCGACGCCCTTGGGCGGATCGGCGACGAACCTGTGGGCCACAGCGACATAGTCGTCGACCGTGTCGGCCCCGAACGCCTGGCCGTTGCGCTCGAAGCCACGCTGGGCGTTCTCCTCGGCGGTGCGGGTGCGGTTGGCCGCCCAGAACGGCTTGCCCGACACCAGCCGCACCGGCGCGTCGCGCACATCGCTGCGGCGTATGTCGGAAGAGGCCGACGGCAGATCCGTCGTCTCAGCCGCTACGGTTCGTTCGCCGGCCTTGGGGGCCCGAACGGCGGACGCGCCGCCATCACACCCGGCCAGAACAAGCGCGCCGGTCGCCAGCAACACCGTCGCGGCGCCGTGAAAGTTATTCAACCTCATGAGCCCATTGCTCCATTCGTTCAACCTGTCCGATTGATGAACGAAAACGGAACAGGAGTCGAGTCCGTCACATGCTTGTCCTTTGTCGGATCGCCGCGCTTGGGCCATAAGGGCTGCGAGCGGCATGGAGACCAACCGGCGTGAGCGACAAGCGGGTTCTTTTGATCGTCGGCGGCGGCATCGCGGCCTACAAGGCGCTGGAGCTGACGCGCCTGCTGCGCAAGGCCGGCATCGGCGTGCGCCCGATCCTGACCAGGGCCGGCGCGGAGTTCGTCACGCCGCTGACGCTGGGCTCGCTGGCCGAGGACAAGGTCTATGACGCGCTGTTCTCCCTGACCGACGAGGCCGAGATGGGCCACATCCAGCTGTCGCGCTCGGCCGATCTGGTGGTGGTGGCGCCGGCGACGGCCGACCTGATCGCCAAGGCCGCCCATGGGCTGGCGGGAGATCTCGCCTCAACCACCCTGCTGGCCACCGACAAGCCGGTGCTGATGGCCCCGGCCATGAACGTGCGGATGTGGCTGCACCCGGCCACCCAGCGCAATATCGCCACCCTCAAGGCCGACGGCGTCAGCTTCGTCGGCCCCGACGAGGGGGCCATGGCCTGCGGTGAGTTCGGCCCGGGCCGCCTGGCCGAGCCCGAGGTGATCTTCGCGGCGATCATGGCGGCTCTTGAAGGCCCAGCCGCCAAGCCGCTGGCCGGCAAGCGCGCCCTGGTCACCGCCGGCCCGACCTTTGAACCCATTGACCCGGTGCGGGGCATCACCAACCGGTCCAGCGGCAAGCAGGGCTTCGCGATCGCCCAGGCCCTGGCCGAACTGGGGGCTGAGGTCACCCTGATCGCCGGTCCGGTGTTCCTGCCGACCCCGCCGGGCGTGACGCGCGTCGATGTCGAGACCGCCCGCCAGATGCTGGCCGCCAGCCAGGCCGCCCTGCCCGCCGATGTCGGGGTCTTCGTCGCGGCCGTCGCCGACTGGCGTGTGGACGAGGCCTTCGGAACCAAGCTGAAGAAGGAACGCGGCGGGCCGCCGGCCCTGACCTTCGTCGAGAACCCGGACATTCTGGCCACGGTCTCGGCCACAGGTCCCAATCGGCCGCGCCTGGTGGTCGGTTTCGCGGCGGAGACCAACGATGTCGAGATGCACGCCCGCGCCAAGCTGTCGCGCAAGGGCTGCGACTGGATCATCGCCAATGACGTCACTGAACCCGGCGTCATGGGCGGCGAGGACAATGCCGTGCTGCTGGTCACCCAGGGCGGGACCGAGCGCTGGGATCGCGCGCCCAAGGATGAGGTGGCCCGCGCCATCGCCCAGAGGATCGCCCAGGCACTGGCCTGAGACTCTGGTCCCCCCGGGGCCAAATCAGCTACATCCGCTCGGCTCGCCTTTTTGGGGACCGCTTGGCAGGAACCGCCCACATGACCGCTCAAACGATCCGCTTCAAGCGCTGGGACGGCAATCCCGACCTGCCCGTCCCGACCTATGCCACGGCCGGCGCGGCGGGCTTCGACCTGCGGGCCCACGTGCCGCAAGACGCGCCCCTCGTGCTGAGGCCGGGCTCGCGCGGCATGGCGCCCACCGGCTTTTCGGTGGCGATCCCCGATGGCTATGAAATGCAGGTTCGCCCGCGCTCGGGCCTGGCGTTCAAGAACGGCGTCACGGTGACCAATGCGCCGGGCACTATCGACAGCGACTATCGCGGCCAGGTCTGCGTGCTGCTGATCAATCTGGGTGAGGAAGACTTCACGATCCGCCGGGGCGATCGCATCGCCCAGGGGATCATTGCCGCCGCGCCGCAATGGACGCTGATCGAGGTTGACGACCTCGACGTCACAGACCGCGGCGCCGGCGGGTTCGGTTCGACCGGGGTCTCGACCTGAGACCGGGGTAGAAACCTAGCCGTTGATGGCGCGCAGGCCGAGGATCATGTAGCCGCCAAAGCCGGCGGCGAAGGCCGCAGCGGCGAGCCACAGCACGGGTCGAAACATGCCCAGGGGCGAGTGTTCCAGAGGCGGTTGAACGTTCATGGGCGCATCCTTTGGCGCGGGCGTAGCGAGCGCGGCGAACTTGGACCGCTTGGGAGATACGCGCTCCCCCAAGCTTGGTTGCAGTGGGGGACGGATTTTAGTCTCTATTGATTCTAGCACAAGACGAAATTGCGACCGGATGTCACACGGCGCAGCGCACAGCGCCGTTACTGGTCGGCGCCGGATGCAGTCATTAATCAGATAGATCAAAAGGCGGATTTGTCCGTTTCATCGATCATGCCGGTATATAGGTCGCGTCAAAACGTCGCAACAGAGTCAAATTATCTCATAGTCTACTCTGTAAGTACGATTTCTACCCCGATCGTATTGGATGAAATCGATTGGTGGCGCTGCTTAATCAATTCTTTAGCCTTATGAAGTCAGCCAATTCCACCGAGCTAGGGATCGGGAACTCTGAAATGTTTAACTTCAGGGTTGTGCACGCGCTTGAGTTGGCGTTCGCTCTTCTTGTCGCCGCAGCCGGCACCCGTTCAACCTCTCGTGCGGCCTGACAGACTGCGGGACGAAACTCTTTAAGACCTTGCAGGCGTTGATTTTTGGACGGATGCGTCCATTTATCACTTGCCGAGCGCCCGAGACCCTTCTATCGGGCGGATCGGACTGTTGGGTTAGTCAGGGTTGGGTCATGGCCGCGCCGCAAAACAAGAAGCTCGTTCCCATGGTCGTCGGTGGCGTCGCCGCCGCGGCGATCCTGGTCGGCGGGGTGTTCTGGTACATCGACAAGCAACGCTTCGAGGCCACCGACAACGCCTTCGTCCAGGCCGATACCGTGCAGATCAGCCCGCAGGTCTCCGGCGCGATCACCGAGATCCTGGTCGCCGACAACCAGCGGGTCGAGGTGGGCCAGGTGGTGGCGCGCATCGACCCCGCCACCTTCCAGGCCCGCCTGGACCAGGCCATCGCCAACGCCCAGGCCCTGGACGCCGCTGTCCGCGCCGTGGATGACAAGGCCTCGCTGGAACAGGCCCTGATCGCCCAGAAGGCGGCCGGTGTCTCCAGCGCCCAGGCCGATTCCAGCCGCGCCAAGGCCGACCTCGACCGCTATGACAGCCTGGCCCAGCAGGGCTGGGTCTCGCAGCAGAAGGTCCAGACCAGCCGCGCCGGGGCCAGCCAGTCGGAAGCCGCCGTGGCCAGCGCCCAGGCCGCCCTTGAAGCCGAACGCCGCACCGCCCAGTCGCTGGGCTCGGCCAAGGCCCAGACCCTGGCCCAGGCCGCCGCCGCCCATGCCGCCGTCGCCCAGGCGCGCCTGGATCTGGACCGCACCGTGCTGCGTGCGCCGGTCGCCGGCGTGGTCGGCGCCCGCTCGGGACGTCCCGGTCAGCTGGTCCAGCCCGGCGTTGCGCTGATGTCGGTCGTGCCGCTGGGCCGGAGCTATGTCGTCGCCAATTTCAAGGAGACCCAGGTCTCGCGCCTTCGCATCGGCCAGACCGTCGAGATCAAGGCCGACGCCTTCGGCAAGGAAACCATTCGCGGCAAGGTCGACAGCTTCGCGCCCGCCACCGGCCAGGAGTTCGCCTTGATCCCGGTCGAGAACGCGGTGGGCAATTTCACCAAGATCACCCAGCGCCTGCCGGTCAAGATCGTGGTCGACACCTCCAAGCTGGGCGCCGCCCTGCGGCCGGGCCTGTCGGTCGAGGTCAAGGTCGATGTGCGCGACCGCTCGGGCGCTTCGTTCGCCGAGGCCGGCCAGGCGCCGACCCAGGTCGCCCGCCAGGGCGCCGCGCGCTAGGCGCCGGCCATGACCGACGCCGCAAGCCCCGCTCCGGCGGCTCCCGCCAAGACCCTGACCCAGGCCGACTGGACCAAGCTGTTCCTCGGCTTCGGCGCCATGGTCATCGGCCAGTTCATGGCCATTCTCGATATCCAGATCGTCGCGGCCTCGCTGCCCCAGATCCAGGCCGGGGTCGGCGCCAGCGCCGATCAGGTCAGCTGGATCCAGACCGCCTATCTGATCCCGGAGGTCGTGATGATCCCGCTGTCAGGCTATCTGTCGCGCCTGTGGGGCACGCAAAAGGTCTATCTGGCCTCCTGCGCCGGCTTCATGGTCATGAGCGTGCTGACGGGCCTGTCCTCGTCGATCGACATGATGATCATCACCCGGGCCCTGCAGGGCTTTATCGGCGGGGCCATGATCCCGACGGTGTTCGCCGTGGCTTTTACCGCCTTCCCGCCTGAACGAAGGGTTACGGCCAGCGTCATCATGGGCCTGATCGTCACCCTGGCCCCGACGGTCGGCCCAACCCTGGGCGGACACCTGACCGAGTGGCTGTCCTGGCGGTGGCTGTTCTTCATCAATGTGCCCATCGGCCTGATCGTCCTGTTTGGCGTCGCCCGCTGGGGCGCCTTCGACGAGGGCGACCCCAGCCTGTCGAGGGGCTTCGACTGGCTGGGCCTGGGCGTGATGGCCGCCTTTCTGATGAGCCTGCAGTTCGTGCTGGAAGAGGGTGCCAAGGACAGCTGGTTCCAGGACGACCTGATCCTGGGCCTGACGGTGCTGGCCGTGGTCAGCGGCGTGGTCTTTGTCTGGCGGCAGTTGTCCTATCGAAATCCGATTGTCGAGCTAAAGGCCTTTTCCAACCGCAATTTCTCGATCGGCGTTCTGATGACCGCCATGTCCGGGGCCAGTCTGTTTGGCGGCACCTTCCTGCTGCCCCAGTTCCTCAGCCGCGTGCGCCACTATTCGGCGTCCGAGGTCGGCACCACCATGGTCATTTCCGGCTTGTCGATGTTCGTGACCGGTCCACTGGCCGGACGGATGGTGCGCAAGGTTGATCCTCGCCTGCCCCTGGTCATCGGCTTTCTTCTGGCCGGCTGGGGCATGTATATGGCCCATGGCGTGACCAAGGACTGGGGTTTCTGGGAATTCGCGGGGGTTCAGGCTTGCCGGGGCGTCGGCGTCATGATCGCCATGATCGCCACGCAGCAGATCACGATGAGCACCTTGCCGCCGCACATGATCAAGAACGCCTCAGGCCTTGTGAACCTCTCGCGCAATACGGGGGGCGCCATGGGTCTGGCCCTGCTGGCCACCAGCATTACCCAGCAGACGGCGCTCTACTACAACGACATGACCTCCAGGCTGCAGGCCGGCAATGTGGAAGCCCAGGGCATGATGGCCGGCCTGGCCGCCCGCATGGCCCAGATGGGCGTCGCCGATCCCGATGGCGCGGCGCGCAAGGCCTTTTCCGGCATGATGCAGCAGCAGGCCACCGTTCTGGCCTTCGGCGACAGCTTCACCCTGCTGGCCATCGGCTGCTTCATCGCCGCCGGTGTTTCACTGCTGGCCAAGCCGGCCGCCGGCGCTGCCCCGCCCCCCTCGGACGCCCACTGATGCCCAGGATTCCCGGACAAATCGACGTCGCCAAGACCGAGGCCATTCTCGATGCCGCCGTCGAGGTGATCGGCCAGCGCGGCCTGTCGGCCCCGATGGAAGAGATCGCCCGCCGCGCCGGGGTCTCCAAACAGACGGTCTATAACCATTATGGCTGCAAGGCCGAGCTGGTCCGCGCCCTGATGGCGCGGCGGGTCGACCTGATCACCGCCCCGCTGCGCGAACCCGGAGCCGAGGAAAACCCGCGCGAGGCGCTGGAGGCCTATGCCCGCTCGATCCTGGAAACCGTGACCAGCCCGAGCGGCTATTCGGTGATGCGGGTCGTGATCCAGGGCGCGAGCGAAATGCCGCTTGTCGCCCACGAGGTGTTCGAGGCTGGACCGCGCCATGCGCGTCGCCAGCTGGCCGCCTTTCTGGAGACCGAGACCCGCCTGGGCCGCCTGAAGGTGGAGAACTTCGACCAGGCCGCCGAGCTCTTCTCGGGCATGGTGCTGGGCCACAGTCAGCTGCGCGCCCTGCTTCGTCTGCCGGCGGACAAGACCCAGGCCCAGTTCGACGACCTTGCGCGCGAAGCCGCGATCCGGTTCCTGCGGGCCTACGCGCCGTAAAGCGTTTTCCGATAGGTGTGAAACGGTTATCGGATCGAAAAACGCTCTAAGGTTCTGATTTAGAGCCCTTTTCGTCCGACCCTGATGAAGCCATCAGGTCGGAAAGGGCTCTAACGCGCAGGCCCTTCAGGCTCAGGCTTCGACTTCGTCCGGCATGCCCATCATGTGGAAGCCGGCGTCGACATGGACGACTTCGCCCGTGGTCGAACGGCCCAGATCCGAGACCAGCCACAGGGCGGCGCCGGCGACGCCCTCCATCGAGGTGTCCTCCTTCATGGCGCTGAATGCACGGCCCTGAGCGATCATGCCCCGGCCGCCCGAAATACCCGCCAGGGCCAGGGTGCGCATGGCGCCGGCCGAGATGGCGTTGCAGCGGATGCCCTTGGGACCCAGGTCGCGGGCGATATATCGCGTCGCCGCTTCGAGGGCGGCCTTGGCCACGCCCATGGTGTTGTAGTTGGGGATGGTCCGCTCCGACCCCAGATAGGTCATGGTGATCAGCGAGCCGCCATTGGGCATCAGTTTCGCGGCGCGCTTGGCGACATCGACGAAGCTGAAGGCCGAGATGTTCAGGGCCAGCAGGAAACCCTCGCGGGTGGTGTTGTCGACGAACGAGCCCTTCAGCTCGTCCTTGTTGGCGAAGGCCACCGAGTGGACGACGAAGTCGATGGTCCCGAACGTCTCTTCAATGGCGGCGAAGGCGGCGTCCATCGAGGCGTCGTCGGTGACGTCGGCCGGGACCAGGGTGGTGACGCCGATGCTCTCGGCCAGCGGCCGCACGCGGCGCTCCAGCGCTTCGCCCTGATAGGTGAAGATCATCTCGGCGCCCTGGGCGGCCAGCTGCGAGGCGATGCCCCAGGCGATGGAGTTGTGATTGGCCACGCCCATGACGAGGCCCTTCTTGCCCAGCATCAGCTCGCCCTTGGGGAATGCGTAATCGTCGGCCATGGGTCAGGGCTCCGTGTTCTGGGATATGACGGGCAGGCCACGGGGGCCGCCGTCACACATCATCTTCGGGGTTAGCTATCAGGGTCGGCGCGCCGCTGGAACCCTCCAGCGGCGCGGGATCAATCGGCCTTGCTGATGATCAGCGTGCCATTGGTGCCGCCAAAGCCGAAGCTGTTGGACATCACCGTGGTCAGCGGCTTGTCCGACCGCTGCAGCAGGATCGGCAGGTCGGCAAACTCGGGATCCAGGTTGTCGATATTGGCGCTCTGGGCCGCGAAATCATTATTGAGCATCAGGATCGAATAGATCGCCTCCTGCGCGCCGGCCGCGCCCAGGCTGTGGCCGGTCAGGGACTTGGTCGAGGAGATCAGCGGGGCCTTGTCGCCAAAGACATCGCGGACCGCGCCCATTTCCTTGCTGTCACCCACCGGCGTCGAGGTGCCGTGCGGGTTCAGATAGTCGATGGTCCGGCCACCGGCCTCGGCCATGGCGATACGCATGCAACGGGCCGCGCCCTCGCCCGACGGCGCGACCATGTCGAAGCCGTCCGAATTGGCGGCATAGCCCACCACTTCGCCATAGATCTTGGCGCCGCGCGCCTTGGCGTGCTCGTACTCTTCGAGGACGACAATTCCAGCCCCGCCAGCGATCACGAAGCCGTCGCGGTCGCGGTCATAGGCGCGGCTGGCCACGGTTGGGCGAGCGTTGAAGTTGCTGCTCATGGCACCCATGGCGTCGAACAGGTTGGACAGGCTCCAGTCCAGCTCCTCGCAGCCGCCCGCAAAGACGATGTCCTGCTTGCCCATCTGGATCTGTTCGGCGGCCGCGCCGATGCAGTGGGCGCTGGTCGCGCAGGCCGAGCTGATCGAATAGTTGATGCCGCGGATCTTGAACCAGGTCGACAGCACGGCCGACGGACCCGAGCTCATGGCCTTGGGCACCGCGAACGGGCCGATCCGCTTGGGACCCTTTTCCCGGGTCGTGGCGGCAGCCTCGATGATCACCTTGGTGGACGGGCCGCCCGAGCCGACGATCAGGCCGGTGCGCTCGTTGGAAATCTCGGACTCTTCGAGACCGGAGTCGGCGATCGCCTGCTCCATCGCGATGTGGGCATAGGCTGTGCCGGGCGCCAGGAAACGCGCCGCGCGGCGGTCGACCAGGGCTTCCCACGAGTCGAGCTTGACCGTGGCGTGCACCTGGCAGCGGAAATTCAGTTCCGCATAGTCGGGCGCGGCGACCACGCCGGATTTGGCTTCACGCAGTGAGGCAAGCACCTCATTGGCGTTGTTGCCGATGGACGAGACAATCCCCAGTCCGGTGACGACGACGCGACGCATGAACTTTCCTCTTTCTCTCCCCAGATCCAAACGGGGTCAGCTCTGTGTTGGCCGACCCTACGCGTGAATCAGGACGCCATCTGCTCGGCGGTGAACAAACCGACCTTAAGGTCCTTGGTCTCGTAGATCGGCTTGCCGTCAGCTTCCAGAACGCCGTCAGCGATGCCCATGACCAGCTTGCGCATGATCACCCGCTTGAGGTCGATCTTGTAGACGACCTTCTTGACGTCCTGGGTGACCTGACCGGTGAACTTGACTTCGCCCACGCCGAGGGCGCGGCCGCGACCGGGGCCGCCTGACCAGCCCAGGAAGAAGCCGACCAGCTGCCACATGGCGTCCAGGCCCAGGCAACCGGGCATGACGGGGTCGCCAATGAAGTGGCAGCCGAAGAACCAGAGGTCGGGATTGATATCGAACTCGGCCTCGACATAGCCCTTGCCGTACTTGCCGCCTTCTTTTTCGATCCGGACGATGCGGTCGAACATCAGCATCGGCGGGGCCGGCAGCTGGGCGTTGCCCGGGCCGAATAGCTCGCCCCGACCGCAGGCCAGGAGTTCGTCGAAGGTGTAGGAGCTCTGTTGCATGGTCACGCCCTAGCACGACGGTGGGTCGCGCCTCAATGTTACTTTCAGTAACGCTTGTGAACGTTGCAGGCGCTTTCGTCACGCCGGTTGGCGATCAGCGCCTGCACTGCGGCTCCGGGAGCGCGCCCCAGATCTGGCTCTCGCGGGCCCAGCCGGCCGAGCCCTCGGCCTTGAGCCGGCACCAACCCTTTTCGCAGCGGTCCAGGTTGGCGGTCGAGCGGCCGCGCAGCCAGGCGCTGATCCTGGCGCCGTCCCGGGGATTGGCCAGCAGGGCCAGGGGCGTGGACTGGATGCGCATGGCGGTGCGACGGCCGTCGGTGGTGCGCTTGTGCACCCAGGCCAGGCCGCCTTCGGGATCGCAGACCCGCCGCCATTCGCGGGTTTCAGCGACCACCTGGACCGGCAGACCCTTGGCGCGATAAACCCAGAGCAGGCGATGGGCCTCGTCTGGGCCATTGCGGGCGTTGACGGTCTGATATTTCAACGAAACGTAGCGCGGAACCTCCAGGCCAGAGGGCGTGACCCTTGGCGGACCGGCGGCGCCTGCATTTCCAGCGGCTCCCGTCAGGGCCAGGACGGCCACAATGCCGAGCGAACGATGTTTGCGATTCGACGGCATGTTGCTTGGCCCCATCGGGCCCCTTTGCTACAGGTTTTTAAACGCCCGTCAGAGAGAGCTTTTCAAACCGCCCATGGCAGCCCGCAAGCTCAAAGTCATCGTCACCCGCAAACTCCCCGATCCGGTGGAGACGCGGATGTGCGAACTGTTCGACACCGAACTCAACGTCACTGACAAACCGTTGACGGCGGATGAACTGGTTGACGCCATGGGCCGGTGCGACGTGCTCGTGCCGACGATCACCGACCGCATCGACTCGCGTCTTTTGTCGCGATCCGGCGACCGGCTCAAGCTCATCGCCAATTTCGGGGCCGGGGTCGACAATATCGACGTGGCCACGGCCAATGCGCGCGGCATCATCGTCACAAACACGCCGGGCGTCCTGACCGAAGACACCGCCGACCTGACCATGACCCTGATCATGGCCGCCTCGCGCCGCGTCGTCGAAGGCGCCGAGGTGGTCAAGAGCGGCGGCTTCCATGGTTGGTCGCCGACCTGGATGCTGGGGCGCCGCCTGTGGGGCAAGCGCCTGGGCATCATCGGCATGGGCCGCATCGGCCAGGCCGTGGCGCGCCGCGCCAAGGCCTTCGGCATGCAGGTGCACTATCACAACCGCAAGCCGGTCAGCCCGCGCATCGCCGAGGAACTGGGCTGCACCTACTGGGAAAGCCTGGACCAGATGCTGGCGCGGATGGACTTCATCTCGGTCAATTGCCCGCACACCCCCGCCACCTATCACCTGCTGTCGGCCCGCCGCCTGAAGCTGCTGCGGCCGCACGCCATCGTGGTCAATACCGCCCGCGGCGAGGTGATCGACGAAGGCGCCCTGGCCAACATGCTGGCGCGCGGCGACCTGGCCGGCGCGGGCCTGGATGTCTACGAGCACGAGCCGGCGATCAATCCCAAACTGCTGAAGCTGCCCAATGTCGTGCTGCTGCCTCACATGGGCTCGGCCACCGTCGAGGGCCGCATCGACATGGGCGAAAAGGTCATCGTCAACGTCAAGACCTTCATGGACGGCCACCGCCCGCCGGACCGCGTCATTCCGTCGATGCTTTAAGGTCTATCCGGCGGCTCAAGGTGCCGCCGGATAGACCCTCGCCGTCAGCCAGGCCTTCAAGTCGCCGGCCGAGCGCTCGGGGATCTGTTCCATCGGCACGTGGCCGACATCGGGATAAAGGATCAGGGTCGAACCCGGTATGGCTGCGGCAAACTTGGCGCCGTCCGAGGCGGGAATGACGGTGTCCTTCTCGCCGAACATGATCAGGGTTGGCGCCTTGATCCTCGACAGGAGTTGGGGCGAGGCCGGACGGCGCGGGCCGCTCTGCAGGCCCAGCAGGATGTCGCGGTGGCCAGGGGCGCGGGCCAGTTCCACATAGCGGTCGACCAGCTCGGGCGTCACCAGGTTCTGATCGATATAGGCCGACTTCAGGCCCTGTCGCACCAGGGCCTGGGTGTCGACATTCTTCAGCAGGGCCCGTCCCCAGGGATGGCGCAGGATGTTGAAGATCAGCACCCCGCCGCCGCGTTCGCGCGGCCAGCCCGCCGCATCGACCAGCACCAGACCCTCGACCCGCTCGGGATGATCGATGGCGTATTCCCAGGCCACGCCGCCGCCCATCGAATTGCCCGCCAGGGTGAAGCGGTCGACACCCAGATTGCGGGTCACCTGATCAACCGCCGCCCCAAAGCCCTGACGTCCGACGGCGTAGCCCTGGCCTGCCCGGGTCAGACCGTGGCCCGGAAGGTCGAGTGTGATGATCCGATAGTCGCCG
Source organism: Caulobacter sp. (assembly GCA_031415995.1). Lineage (GTDB taxonomy): Bacteria > Pseudomonadota > Alphaproteobacteria > Caulobacterales > Caulobacteraceae > Caulobacter. Next base: position 25,970 of record JANOSS010000032.1, read on the forward strand.
GACAGCGACCGCACCCAGGGCTCCCAGGCGTGCAGCGACGCCGCATAGCCATGGACCAGCACCAGGGTCGGACCCTCGCGTCGGCCCTCGTCGCGGTAGTGCACGCGCAAGCCGCCGGGGAGGTCCATATAGCGCGAGGCCGGGCTCTCGTACTTGGCTTCCAGGCTGTCATACGGGATGTCGCCGCGCTGCAGGGCCAGCCATCCTGCGGCGCCGAGCGCCAGGATCAGGACCACGGCGATCAACAGACCGCGAAACAGCGTCTTCATCTGGCCCTACCCCTGACGTCTTGTTTTTATAGGGGAGAGAGAAGGCCGGTGAAGCTTCGGCGTCAAGCGCCGCAAGCGAGGCAGGCCGGATCGGCCCCGATCCGCACCGTGCGGGTCTCCGCCGCCAGGGCGTCATAGATCAGCAGACGGCCGCTCAGGGCCTGACCCGCGCCGGTAATCAGCTTGACCGCCTCCAGCGCCATCATCGCGCCGATGACGCCGGCCAGGGCGCCGACCACGCCGACCAGGGCGCAGGTCTCGGCGTCCGGCGGAACCTCGGGGACCAGGCAGCGGTAGCAGGGCCGGCCGTGAAATACCCCCACCTGGCCGGTCCAGCGCCCCAGGGCGCCGCTGACCAGGGGCTTGCTGTGGACCACACAGGCGTCGCTGACGGCAAAGCGGGTAGCGAAGTCGTCGGTGCCGTCGAGGATCAGGTCATACCGGGAAACAAGGTCCCCGGCATTGGCGGCGTCCAGCCATACCGCATGGGTTTCGACCGCCACATGCGGATTGATCGCCGTCAGACGCTCGGCGGCGACCTCGACCTTGAGCCGGCCGACATCGGCGGTCTGGTACAGCACCTGGCGCTGCAGGTTGGACAGCGAAACCGTGTCGGGATCGGCCAGACCCAGGGTTCCGACCCCGGCGGCGGCCAGATACAGCGCGGCCGGCGCGCCCAGGCCGCCCATGCCGATCAGCAGCACCCGAGCCGCCTTCAGCTTCTGCTGGCCCGGTCCGCCGACCTCGCGCAGCACCAGATGGCGGGCATAGCGTTCGACCTCGCCGTCCGAAAAGCTCATCGCGCTTGATCTCCGCCGTCAGCCTCGCCACATGCGAGACATGCAAAACAGCAATTCCTTCCCAGACTGGCACGGCACGACCATCCTGGCGGTGCGCAAGAACGGACAGACCGTGATCGCCGGAGACGGCCAGGTCTCCATGGGGCCAACCGTAGTCAAGGGCAACGCAAAGAAGGTGCGGCGTCTGGCCGGCGGCAAGGTGGTGGCCGGTTTCGCCGGTGCCACGGCCGACGCCTTCACCCTGATCGAACGGCTGGAAGCCAAGCTGGAGCAATATCCCGACCAGCTGGCCCGCGCCTGCGTCGATCTGGCCAAGGACTGGCGCACCGACCGCTATCTGCGCCGGCTGGAGGCCATGCTGCTCGTCGCCGACGCCACCGCCATCTACACCGTGACCGGGGTGGGCGACGTGCTGGAACCGGGCGAAAGCGCCGGCGGCGGCTCGGTCGCGGCCATCGGGTCGGGCGGCAACTATGCCCTCGCGGCCGCCAAGGCCCTGATCGACCAGGATCTCTCGGCCGAGGAGATCGCCCGCAAGGCGATGGCGATCGCCGCCGAGATCTGCGTCTACACCAACGGCAATCTGACGGTTGAAAGCCTGTAATGACCGAGTTTTCCCCCCGCGAAATCGTCTCCGAACTCGACCGCTACATCGTCGGCCATACCGACGCCAAAAAGGCCGTCGCCGTGGCCTTGCGCAACCGCTGGCGGCGGCGGCGGGTGCCGGCCGACCTGCGCGACGAGGTGACGCCCAAGAACATCCTGCTGATCGGCCCCACCGGGGTGGGCAAGACCGAGATCGCCCGCCGCCTGGCCAAACTGGCCCAGGCCCCGTTCCTGAAGGTGGAAGCCACCAAGTTCACCGAGGTCGGCTATGTCGGCCGCGACGTCGACCAGATCGTCCGTGATCTGGTGGAAAGCGCCCTGGGCATGGTCCGCGACAAGCGCCGGGCCGGGGTGCGGGCTCGCGCCGAGGCGGCGGCCGAGGAACGCATCCTCGACGCCCTGACCGGTCCCGGTTCGACCGCCGCCCGCGAGAGTTTCCGCAAGAAGCTGCGGGCCGGCGAGCTGGACGACAAGGAGGTCGAGCTGCAGCTGGCCGACACCGGTGGCGGCGGGATGTTCGAGATTCCCGGTCAGCCCGGCGCTTCGGTACTGAACCTGTCGGAGATGATGAAATCCTTCGGCGGCGGGCGCACCAAGACCCACAAGACCACCGTGGCCGCCGCCCATGCGCCGCTGATTGCCGAAGAGAGCGACAAGCTGCTGGATCAGGAAGCCCTGACCCAGGAGGCGGTGGATCTGGCCGAGAACCACGGCATCGTCTTCCTCGACGAAATCGACAAGGTGGCGTCGTCGTCACAGCGCGGCGGGGCAGACGTGTCGCGCGAAGGCGTGCAGCGCGACCTGCTGCCGCTGATCGAGGGCACGACCGTCTCGACCAAATATGGCCCGGTGAAAACCGACCACATCCTGTTCATCGCCTCGGGTGCCTTCCACGTCGCCAAGCCCAGCGACCTGCTGCCCGAGCTTCAGGGCCGTCTGCCGATCCGGGTAGAGCTGAAGGGTCTGACCCGCGATGACCTGCGGCGGATCCTGACCGAGCCGGAGGCCAATCTTATCCGCCAGCATCAGGCGCTGCTGCTGACCGAGGGCGTCACCGTGATCTTCACGCCCGACGCCATCGACGCCCTGGCCGACGCGGCGGTGGCGGTGAACAATTCGGTCGAGAACATCGGCGCGCGGCGGCTGCAGACCATCCTGGAAAAGGTGGTCGAGGAGATCAGCTTCTCGGCGGCCGATCGCTCCGGCGAGACGGTGACCATCGACGCGGCCTATGTGCAGGACAAGGTCGGCGCCCTGGCAGCCAATGCGGATCTGAGCCGGTTTATTCTTTAAAGACTGGTGCTTACCCCCTACGGGCTGCTGCGCAGCCGTCTTCCCCCTCCGGGGAAAGATGATCGCGAAGCGATCCGTAGGGGGCCAGTCCAGTCAGCCCGCCGCCTTAACCGCCTCTATCCCCAGCATCGCCGCCTTGCGCGCCAGACCCCAGTGATAGCCGGTCAGCCGGCCGTCCTTGGCGATGGCGCGATGGCACGGGATCAACAGCGAGATCGGATTGGCCCCGATCGCGCCGCCGGTGGCCTGATAGGCCCTGGGGTTGCCGGCCCAGGAGGCCACCTGGCCATAGGTGCTGGTCTCGCCGACCGGGATGCGCAACAGGGCCTTCCAGACCTGGATGTGGAAGGGCGAGCCGATCAGCACGATCGGCAGCGGTCCCTTGCCCCCGGTGAAGGCGTGGACGGCGGTCTGGCCGGCCGCTTCGTCGTCGCAGATCCAGTCGGCGGCGGGAAAGCGGCGGTGCATGTCGTCATAGGTCGCCGCGTCGTCGCCGTCGGAAAAGGCCAGACCCGCCAGGCCGCGCTCGGCCATCACGAACAGGCCTCTGCCGAAAGGCGTCGGCGACCAGCCATACCGCAGGCTCATACCGGCCCCGCGACGGCGGACCTCGCCGGGCGTGACAGCTTCCTGGGCGATGAACAGTTCATGCAGGCGCGAAGGGCCTGAAAGCCCCGCGTCATAGGCTGCGTCGAGCACGCTGGCCCCGGCCTCCAGCGATTTGCGGGCCTCGGCGTGGGCGATGGCCGAGACGAAGGTCTTGGGGCTGACCCCGGCCCAGCGCGTGAAGATCCGCTGGAAATGGAACGGCGACAGGCCGACGGCTTCGGCCGCCTCGTCCAGCGACGGCCGCTCCTGCCAGCGCTCGGCCAGCCAGTCCAGGGCGACGGCCATGCGATGATAGTCCGCCGAACGCTCGGACAGACGGGCGAAGGTTTCGGAGGGGTGCATGTCGAGAGCCATGGGAGAACCGTAGGCGCGCGCCGTAGGCGTGTCCGCCCGGTTCTTGCTCATGGCCGAGGGCCCGCCCCGACCCCCGGCAAGGGATAGCGTTCGGCGCGGGCCTCGCGAATGGCGCGTCGCAGGGCGGCGGCAAATTCCACCCGTTCGGGCGGGCTGAGCGCTCGAGCCACGGTCAGACGTCGGCGATAGATCCGCAGACGAACCCGGGCCTCGTGCTCGCCGGGCTGATCGATATCCACACCCGTGAAGGCGGTCGGCGAGGTCCAGACCACGCGGGCACCCTTCTCGTCCTCGCGGCTGACCGTGATCGCCTCGGCGGTGACCCGCACCCGCTCCCTGCGTTCCGCCGCCTTGAAGCTGGCGTTGAGGGCCAACCAGATCGCCGCCACGTCCAGACCCAGGAAAGGCAGCACCAGCGGCGCGCCCACCCCCAGCAGGAACACCGCGATCATCAGGTTGAAGGCGACGACGACGCCCAGCACCACGTGTAGCCCGCGCCGGCTGAGCGAGCGGTTGGGCTTGATCAAGGCGTCCATGTACAGCGGCTGGGCCATGACAAAGATTTAGGCGCGCGACACCGCCTTGGCGAGGGGTCCGCATCACGGCATGGTCAGGGTGATGGCTCTTTTGAAAAAACCGGTCCGCAAACGCGCCGCAGTCAAGCGGATCTCGCCGGCCGAGCGCGAGCGGGTCGCCGTGCTGTTCGACCGCTTCGAGAGCCTGGAGCTGCGGCCCAAGACCGAGCTCAACTACAACAACGCCTATGAGCTGGTCACCGCCGTGGCCCTGTCGGCCCAGGCCACCGACGTCCAGGTCAACAAGTCCACCGGCCCGCTGTTCCAGGTCGCCGACAGCGCCGAGAAGATGCTTGAGCTCGGCGAGGACGGCCTGATCCGCTACATCGCCTCGATCGGTCTGTTCCGCACCAAGGCCCGGAATGTCATCGCTGCGGCCCGCATCCTGATGGACCGCCACGGCGGCCAGGTACCCCTGAACCGCGCCGACCTGGAAAGCCTGCCGGGCGTCGGCCGCAAGACCGCCAGCGTGGTGCTCAATGAGCTGGACATCGAGCCAGCGATCGCCGTCGACACCCATGTGTTCCGTGTCGCCCACCGCCTGAAGCTGTCGGCCGGCAAGACCCCCGACGCCGTCGAGATGGATCTGATGCGGATCGTGCCCGGGCCCTATCAGACCCGGGCCCATCACTGGATGATCCTGCACGGCCGCTATGTGTGCGTGGCGCGCAAGCCCCGGTGCGAGATCTGCAAGATCAGCGACCTGTGTCCTTCGCGGGAACTGTTCCTGGGGGCCTAGGCCCGCGCCGGGATTTCCAGCCCGCGCTGGACCGCCGGTCGCGCCAGGCAGCGCTCCAGCCAGGCCGGAACGGCCTTCAGGCTGGCATAGTCGACCAGCTCACCGGCGTCGTAGAAGCCGACCAGGCTGCGTACCCAGCCAATCATCGAGATGTCGGCGATGGTGTAGTCGTCGCCCATGATGAACGGGCGGTCGGCCAGGCGGCCTTCCAGCACGCCCAGCAGGCGCTTGCTCTCGGCGGCGTAGCGGTCGCGAGGGCGCTTGTCCTTGTAGTCCTTGCCGGCGAACTTGTGGAAGAAACCCATCTGCCCGAACATCGGTCCCACAGCGCCGACCTGGAAAAACACCCACTGGATCGCCTGATAGCGGAGCGCGGGATCGGCAGGCAGCAGCTTGCCGGTCTTTTCGGCCAGATAGAGCAGGATCGCCCCGGATTCCCACAGGGCGACGGGCTGGCCGTCCGGACCGTCGGGATCGAGGATCGCCGGGATCTTGCCGTTGGGGTTCAGCGACAAATACTCGGGAACCCAGGTCTCGTTCGCGCCAATGTCGATCAGGTGCGGCTCATACGGCAGGCGATCTCTTCCAGCATGATCGACGCCTTCACGCCGTTGGGCGTCGGCAGCGAATAGAGCTGCAGGCGGTCGGGATGCTTGGCGGGCCAGCGGGTCGTGATCGGGAAGGCGGACAGGTCGGACATCAGCAACTCCTGCGGTTACGACCTAGATAGGTCAGGCCTCGCGATCCGCTAGAGCCTGGCCATCACCGCCGCCGCGAACGCCGCGCCGTCGTCATGGGCATGCTCCAGGAACAGGTCGGGCTCTATGACCTCCAGCTCCATCAACTGGGGCGTATGGTCCAGGCCCCGGATCAGATCGATCCGGGCATAGGTCAGGGGCAGGCTGGCCGCCTCCAGCACCATCTGCGCCGCATGCAGGGCCTCGGGTTCGGGCGCGACGCCGGAAATCTGGCCGCCGAACTGCGGCTGGACCCGGAAGTCGCCGCCGGTCGCCACCTTGGAGACGGCATGGCTGAACACCCCGTCGAAAAAGAACAGCGACAGCTCACCCTCTTGGGCCACCGCCGGCAGGAAGGGCTGGATCAGGGCCGCGCCGGGCGGGCCGCCGTCCAGCGTGCCGTGGCGTTTGAACCGGACGGTGTCCTGAGAGCCGCCGGAAATCTGCGGCTTGACCACCACTTCGTCGACGCCAAACGCATCGAAGGCCGCAGCCAGGGCCTCGGGCGTCAGCCGATCATGGGCGTGGGTGGGCACAACGGGCGCGCCGCGCCCTTCCAGCTCGATCAGATAGGTCTTGGTGGTGTTCCAGCGCAGGGTCGGAACCGGATTGATCACCGGGACGCCCGCCGCCTCCATGGCGTCCAGCTGGGAAAACCAGGCGGGCTGACGCAGGTGATAGCCCCAAGCCAGCAAGGGCAGCACCAGCCGGGCAGAGTCAGGATCTACCGGATCGGTCCACGGCTGGCTCGTCACGGTCAGGCCGTGAGCGCGCAGCGGCGCGGCAAGCCGCTCGAACAACCGCACGCCGGCGGCGGCATAGGCGGCGTTTTCCGAGGCGGGCGCCAGGATCAGGATATCAGCGGTCGTCGAAGGCATGCCCATGCGGTTAGAATGACGCAGCTTCCACGGCAAGCCTCACGTTGCCTTGACCTCGCGCTTCCTTTACTTGCCGCCCCTTAGACGCTTTTCGCGCCCTGCACTTTCAAAGGCTTGCCGATCTCCATGACCGCTCTCTACGACGTCGCCGCCATCGGTAACGCCATCGTCGACGTCATCGCCCAGTGCGACGACGCCTTCCTTGAGCGCGAAGGCCTGGTGAAGGGCTCCATGGCCCTGATCGACGTGGCGCGCGCCTCCAGCCTGTATGACGTCATGGCGTCGGGCATTGAGGCTTCTGGCGGTTCAGCGGGCAACACCGTCGCCGGCGTCGCCAGCTTCGGCGGTCGAGGGGCCTTTATCGGCAAGGTCGCCGACGACCAGTTGGGCCGCGTCTTCACCCACGACATGCGCGCCATCGGCGCCACCTTCACCACGCCGTCGCTGGCCGAGGGCCCGGCCACCGCCCAGAGCCTGATCAACGTCACCCCCGACGCCCAGCGCACGATGAGCACCTATCTGGGCGCCTGCGTCGAGCTGACCAGCGCCGACGTTGATCCCGCCATCATCGAAGCCGCCAAATACTCCTATCTCGAAGGCTACCTGTTCGATCCGCCCGAAGCCCGCCGCGCCTTTGCCAAGGCCGCCGCCCTGGCCCACGGGGCCGGTCGCCAGATCGCCATCACCCTGTCGGACAGCTTCGTGGTCGAGCGCCACCGCGCCACCCTGCTGGGCTTCGTCGAAACCCAGTGCGACATCGTCTTCGCCAACGCCTCGGAAGTCTGCGCGATGTTCGAGACCGACGATTTCGACGCCGCCGTGAAGGCTCTGTCGGAAAAGGTCACCATCGCCGCCGTCACCCGCAGCGAGCTCGGCTCGGTGGTGGTCGTCGGCGGTCAAGTCCACGAAATCTCGGCCTGTCCCGTGGAAAAAGTCGTGGACACGACCGGCGCAGGCGATCAATACGCGGCGGGTTTCCTCTACGGCCTCTCCCAGGGCCGCCCGCTGCCGGTCTGCGGCCAGCTGGGCTCCCTGGCCGCAGCCGAGGTGATCGCCCACTACGGTCCGCGCCCGCAGGTCAGCCTGCGGGACCTCGCGGTCCAAAACGGACTCTAAGGAAGACCATGGCCCGCACCGCTGAAGTGGTCCGCGAGACGAAGGAGACCCAGATCCGGGTCTGGATCGATCTCGACGGGACCGGCGTCTCGACGATCGCCACCGGCATTGGTTTCTACGACCATATGCTGGAAAGCTTCGCGCGCCACGGCGGCTTCGACCTCAAGGTCGAGACCAAGGGCGACCTGCACATCGACATGCACCACACGGTGGAAGACACCGGCATCGTGCTGGGCCTGGCCGTCAACAAGGCGCTGGAAGGCTTCAAGGGCATCCGGCGTTTTGGCCACGCCTATATCCCGATGGACGAGACCCTGACGCGCTGCGCCATCGATCTGTCCAACCGGCCCTATCTGATCTGGAAGGTCGACTTCAAGCGGCCCAAGGTCGGCGAGATGGACACCGAGCTGTTCAAGGAGTTCCACCACGCCTTCGCCATGAACTGCGGGGCCTGCGTCCATCTGGAAACCCTTTACGGCGACAACACCCACCACGTCGCCGAGAGCGGGTTCAAGGCCCTGGCCCGGGCGCTGCGTCAGGCGGTCGAGATCGACCCCAAGACCGGCGGCCAGGCTCCCTCCACCAAGGGCGTGCTGTAGGACACTGATCTCATGCAGACCGTCGCCCTGATCGACTACGGGTCGGGCAACCTGCGTTCGGCTCAAAAGGCCCTGCGTGAGGCGGCCCGCCGTCGCGGGATCGCCGCTGACATCGTTGTCACGGCCGATCCGTCCATCGTCGCCAGCGCCGATCGCGTTGTGCTGCCCGGCGTGGGGGCCTTCGCCTCGTGCCGCTCGGGTCTCGACGCCTCGGGCGTCTACGAGGCCATGAACGAGGCCGTCCATGGCAAGGGCGCGCCGTTCCTCGGCATTTGCGTGGGCCACCAGCTGCTGGCCACCCGCGGCCTGGAATTCGGCGTCACGCCGGGCCTGGACTGGATCGCCGGAGAGGTCAGGAAACTGGCGCCCAGCGACCTGAGCCTGACCATTCCGCACATGGGCTGGAACGCGATCAAACTGACGCGTGATCACCCATTGTTTTCGGGCGTCGCCGACGGCGCCCACATGTACTACGCCAACTCCTTCGCCTTGACGCCGACCGATCCGGCCGATGTCCTGGCGACCACTGACCACGGCGGCCCGTTCACGGCGGCGGTGGTCAGGGACAATGTCGCAGGGGTACAGTTCCACCCCGAGAAATCTCAAGCCGCAGGGCTATCCCTGCTCGCCAACTTTCTGGAATGGCGCCCATGATCCTCTATCCCGCCATTGACCTTAAGGACGGCCAGTGCGTGCGCCTGCTGCACGGCGACATGGAGAAGGCCACGGTCTTCAACACCTCGCCCGCCAACCAGGCCGAACGCTTCGTCAAGGACGGCTTCTCGTGGCTGCACGTGGTCGACTTGAACGGTGCCATCGAAGGCAAGTCGGTCAATACGGCCGCCGTGCAGTCGATCCTGGAATCGATCTCGATCCCCGTGCAGCTGGGCGGCGGCATCCGCACCCTGGAAGGCATCGAGGGCTGGATCGAGGCCGGCGTGTCCCGCGTGATCCTGGGCACCATCGCCGTGCACGATCCCGAACTGGTCAAGAAGGCCGCCCGCCTGTGGCCCGAGCAGATCGCCGTGGCCGTCGACGTGCGCGACGGCAAGGTGGCGGTCGACGGCTGGACCGGTCTCTCCGAACTGTCCGCCATCGATCTGTCGCGCCGCTTCGAGGACGCCGGCGTGGCGGCCCTGATCATCACCGATATCAGCCGCGACGGCGCCCTGACGGGCGTCAATGTCGAGGGCGTGGGCGAGCTGGCCGACGCGGTCTCGATCCCGGTCATCGCTTCGGGCGGCGTCGCCGCCGTGGCCGATATCGAGCGCCTGAAGGCCCGTCCCGGCGTCAGGATCGCCGGGGCCATCCTCGGCCGCTCGCTCTACGCCGGAACCATCCAGCCGGCCGAAGCCCTGACGGTGGCGGCAGCCTGATGCTGAAGACCCGGATCATTCCCTGCCTCGACGTGAAGGACGGGCGGGTGGTCAAGGGCGTCAATTTCGTGGCCCTGCGCGACGCCGGTGATCCGGTCGAGCAGGCCAGGGCTTATGACGCGGCCGGGGCCGACGAGCTGATGTTCCTGGACATCACCGCTTCCAGCGAAGGCCGGGGCCTGATCCTGGACGTGATCTCGCGCACCGCCGAGGTCTGTTTCATGCCGGTCTCGGTCGGCGGCGGCGTGCGCGAGGTGGCCGACATGCGCCGCCTGCTGCTGGCCGGGGCGGACAAGGTCTCGACCAACACCGCCGCAGTCGAAAATCCCGACCTGATCGCGGCCGGAGCAGACGCCTTCGGGGCGCAGTGCGTCGTCGTGGCCATTGACGCCAAGCTGCGCGAAGACGGCAGCGGCTGGAACGTCTGGACCTATGGCGGCCGCAGGGACACCGGTCTCGACGTCGTCGACTGGGCCGCCAAGGTGGTGGAACGCGGGGCGGGCGAGATCCTGCTGACCTCGATGGACCGCGACGGGGCCAAGACCGGCTATGACATCCCGCTGCTGAAGGCTGTGACCGGCGCGGTGAACGTGCCGGTGATCGCCTCGGGCGGGGCCGGCAAGACCGAACACTTGGTCGAAGCCGCCCGCGACGGCCACGCCGCCGCCGTTCTGGCCGCCTCGATCTTCCACTTTGGCGAAATCAGCATCGGCGAGGCCAAGCGGGCCATGGCCGAGGCCGGCATCCCCGTGCGCCTCGACGACCTGCAGGGCGCGGCATGAGCAAGCTGTTCGAAACGCTTGAGCGCCTGGCCGCCACGATCGAGACCCGCAAGGGCGGCGATCCGGCCGCCTCCTATACCGCCAAGCTGCTGGCCGATCCCAGGCTGGCTGCCAAGAAACTGGGCGAGGAAGCCGTCGAGACGGTGATCGCCGCCGTGGCCCAGGGACCGGATGCACTGGCGTCGGAGAGCGCCGACCTGCTGTACCATTGGCTGGTGCTGCTGGCGGCCTCGGGCGTCTCGCTCGACGCGGTGGCCGACAAGCTGGCGGCCCGTGAGGGGACCTCGGGCATCGCCGAAAAGGCTTCGCGCGCTCAATAACGGGTTTGGAGCTAGGCCCGCCGCTTCAGCGCCACGTACAGCGCCCCCTCGCCCCCGTGCCGCTGGTCGGCCTGCGAGACCCCGGCGATCATCTCGCGCAGGGCTGGTGAGGCCAGCCATTCGGGCGTGCGCTTCTTCAGCACGCCATGGCCGATCTTGCCCTTGCCGGTGATGATCAGCACGGCGCGATGGCCATCGGCATAGGCGCGGCGAATAAAGGCCTCCAGGGCCGGGCGGGCCTGCTCCTGGTCGAAGCCGTGCATGTCCAGCCGCGCGCCGATCGGATCGTGTTCCTTGATCAGGCGCTTGCGGCGATTGGGTTCGATATGGCCGGGCGCGGATCTCGGGATCCTGACCGGCGCGGGCCGGATCTCGGCCGGATCGATGCGCAGCGGCGCGATCGAGGCCAGGTGCGTGGGCTGAACCTTCGCGGCCTTGGGAGCCTTGACCGGCCTGACCTTGACCTTGGCCCGCAGCTTCAGAGGCTTTTCGCCCAGCCGTTCGCGCACAGTGTCGGTGACCATGCCCCAAAGGCGCAGTTCTTCCGGTCGCGGCGGCCGTTTCATGGCTAGGATTTCGGTATCGGAACCAGACGGTACATCCGCAGGTCATGGCGCACGCGGCCCGCCTCCACGCCGGCGCTGGAGCCGCTGCCGGTATAGAGATCGGCGCGAACCTCGCCCTTGATCGCGCCGCCCACGTCCAGCGCCACGGCAAGGCGGCGATAGGCGGGGAAGGCCCCGGCCAGCTTGGGCGCCGCAGCGTCCAGCCAGTAGAGGCCGCCCATGGCGTGGCGGCTGGGATCGACGGCGATGGCCCGGCCCGCCGGCAGGGGTATGCCGGCCGCGCCCACGGCTTCCTTGCCGTCGTCGTCCGACAGCTTGAAGAAGATGTAGCGTGGATTCAGCTGCATGATTTCGTCAGCCTTGGGCCCGCGATTGTCGGCCAGCCAGGTGCGGATCGCATCGCCCGAGGTGTTGTTGTCGGCCAGCAGGCCCCGATCGCGCATGGCCGTGGCGATGCCGACGAAGGGCTTGCCGTTGCCGCCGGCGAAGGCGGCCCGCAGGCGGCGACCATCAGGCATGACCAGGATGCCCGAGCCCTGGATCTGCAGGAAGAACAGCTCTTCAGGGCGCATCCAGGCCAGGGGCTTGTCGATCGGCGAGGCCTCGATGGCCTTGCGGTCCGGATAGGGCTCGAACTTGCCGGCCTTGACGCGGCCGGTGACCTTCTTGCCCGCGAAGCTGGGCTCGAAGGCACCCAGGTCCAGCATCACCAGATCGGAGGGCACGCCGCGCACCGGGGCGTTGAACGCGTCGGAACGCGACATCTGCGCTTCGTATTTCGGGGCGAAATAGGCGGTCAGCAGGCCCTGATCGCCCACGGCCTGGGGCCGGAAATTGGCTTCCAGGAACAGGCGGGCGCCCCCTTCGTCGCGCGGACCGTCCGTGCGGGCCAGACGGCAGACGCGGGCCATGTCCTGCTCGCGGGCCACGCCGCAGCCGGCGCGGAAGGCGTCCAGGGCGGCAAGGTGATCTTCCTCGGACCAGCCGGCCAGGGTGTTGAAACCCAGAGCCGGTGCGCTGGGCGTCTCAGGCGTGGTCGGGCTGACCGGTGGGGCAACAGGACCGGTCGCGATCGGCGGCGGCGTGGTGGTCGTACAGGCCGCCAGGGTCAGCGAAGCCAGGACGGCGATCAGGCCAAGGCGAGACATCAGGCTTCGGCGGCCGCAACGTGGACCAGGGTCCAGTTGGGATTGGCCGATTTCAGGTCGCGCTCGAAGGTCCACAGCTCGGCGGTGCGGCGGTCATCGACAGCCTCACCCTCGGCGCTGGTGGTGCGGGCGCGCACCTCAGCCAGAATACGCACCGTCGCGCGGGCGGTGTCGTCGACGACGGCGACCGTGTCGAGGTCGACGCGGGGCGGCGTCATGATCTCGACCTTTTCCGACCGGCCTTCGGCTTCGCGCGCCACGATGGCCGCCTCGAAATTGGCCATGACCTCTTCGGCCAGCAGCGGCTTGAGCGTCTCGCGGTCGCCGGCGGCGAACGCCGTGACGATCATCTCATAGGCCCCGCGGGCCCCGCTCAGAAAATGGCTGGTGTTGAAGTCGGGCTGGCGCGCGCGCAGAGCCGCGACGCCCTCCAGTGGGCCCGTGACCGCAGCTTCGGCGGGACCGGCCGGGGCCGGAACCGTCTTGGCCGTAACGGGCGCGTCCTCGGGCTGACGCCCAACGCGACGGCCCAGCGTGGCGTAGAGCTGGTAGAGAACGACAGCGGCAATAACCGCGAGAACGAGAATCTGAATTAGCACTTGGGTATCCGCGTCTGCGTCGACAGGCTGGTCGCCAGCTCTATATAGGCGAGGCTAGCTCTCCCGTCAGGCGCCTGGCGTTGCACCAGGACCCTCCGCGTGTTAGCAGCCCCGCTCTCTCCTAGCGGCCTTTCTAGCGGCCGAGTACGGATTTATTCCTAATGACCGACACGACCGCCGCCCCCGAGGGGCTTGCAGACGACAATGCGGCCGCTCAATCGGGCATCCGCATCATGGCCCAGTTCATCCGCGACTTCTCGTTCGAGAGCCCGCACGCGCCCGACAGCCTGCGCTCGGGCACGGCGCAGCCGGCCATCGACATGGGCGTTGAAATGAACGCCCGGGGTCGCACCGACGGCCTGTTCGAGGTGGACCTGAAGCTGTCGGCCCGCGCTACCCGCGACGACCAGCCGGTGTTCCATGTGGAGGTCGTCTATGGCGGCCTGTTCCACATCGCCGGCGTGGCGGAAGCGGCCTTGGAAGAAGTGCTGCTGATCGAGTGCCCGCGCTTCCTGTTCCCGTTCGCCCGCCGGGTGATCGCCGACATCACCAGCGAAGGCGGCTTCCCGCCCTTCCTGATCGACCCGATCGACTTCGGCGGCGTCTATGCCGCCCGCAAGGCCCAGGCCGAAGGCGTGGTGGTCGGCAACGCCTAAGGCGTTCCTGGATCAGCTGAAATTGAGAAACCCCGACTGGGAACAGCCGGGGTTTTTCTTTTTGGCGTTTCAACCTGTCATCGCGGCCAAGCGCGAAGCGCGCCGAGCCAAGGCCGCCGGAAACGCTGGCGCATGTCGTGGTCCCGGGTCTTTCCTGCGCTTGACCCGGGATGACAGCCTCTAGGGCTGCAGCCGATAGCCACCCATCTCGGTGATCAGGATCCTGGCCATGGCCGGATCGGGCTCGATCTTCTGGCGCAGACGATAGACGTGGGTTTCCAGGGTGTGGGTGGTGACACCCGCATTATAGCCCCAGACCTCGGTCAGCAGCTCCTCGCGCGACACCGGCTTTGAGCCGGCGCGGTAGAGGTATTTCAGGATGTTGGTTTCCTTTTCGGTCAACCGCACCTTTTTCTGCTTTTCGTCGACCAGCAGCTTGGCCGAAGGGCGGAATTCGTAGGGACCGATGCGGAACAGGGCGTCTTCCGAGGCCTCGTAGCTGCGCAGCTGGGCGCGGATGCGGGCCAGCAGCACACCAAAACGGAAGGGCTTGGTCACATAGTCGTTGGCGCCCGATTCCAGGCCCAGGATGGTGTCGCTGTCGCTGGCCGCCGCCGTCAGCATGATCACCGGGGCCATAACCCCGTTCTTGCGCATCAATCGGCAGGCCTCGCGGCCGTCCATGTCGGGCAAATCAACGTCGAGCAGAACCAGGTCCGGCTTGATCTCGCGCGCCATCCGCACGCCCTCGCCGGCCGTGGCCGCCTCGGCCACCGCAAACTCTTCGTGCAGGGCGAGCTGTTCGGCCAGCGCGCCGCGCAGGTCGTCGTCGTCGTCGATCAGCAGAAGGGTCTTGCGTTGCGCCATAGGCCGGAACATGCACCGGTGCGCCCCCCGGCGACAACCCTTGGGAGCGGAGAAGCCGACAATGATCTTCACGGCCCACCCCGAAGGCCAGATTGACGTCAACGGACGCACGGTCCGATGCGCCCTGGGCAAGGCCGGCGTCATCGCGGCCGCCGACAAGCGCGAGGGCGATAACAGGAGCCCTGTGGGCGTCTGGATGATCCGGCGCGTGCTTTACCGCCCCGATGTCTATCCGAACGGTCCAACCACCGCCCTGCCCGTCGCGGCGATGGCCCCGGACGACGGCTGGTGCGACGCGCCGGGCGACCCGGCCTATAATCGACCGGTCAAGCTGCCCTATCCCGCCGGCGCCGAGCGGCTGTGGCGAGACGACCATGTCTATGACCTGGTCGGGATCCTGGCTCACAACGACGATCCGCCGGTTCCGGGAATGGGCTCGGCGATCTTCCTGCACCTGGCGCGGGAGGACTATTCGGGCACCGAAGGCTGCGTGGCCCTGGCGCGCGGGGATCTGGAGGCTCTGCTGGCGGTGGCCAAGCCGGGCGACGCGATCGAGATTTCCCGCTGAACCGTTCTCCCCGGCGACAGATTTTTCAGCTCCGAACCCCAAAGATCGCCGATCCCACCCGCACCGAGGTCGCGCCCTGGGCGATGGCGGTCTCGAAGTCGTCGCTCATGCCCATCGACAACTTTTCGACGCCGTTTCGCCGGGCAATCTCCCGCAGGGCCGCGAAATGCGGGGCCGGGTCGTCTTCTGCGGGCGGTATGCACATCAGCCCCTCGATGGTCAGGCCTTGTTCGCGGCAAAGAGCGATGAAACCGTCGGCCGCTGAGGGCGCCACGCCGGCCTTCTGCGGCTCCTGACCGATATTGACCTGCACATAGAGGCGCGGCGCCTTGCCCTGTCGGCGGATTTCGTCGGCCAGAGCCCGGGCCAGCTTCTCGCGGTCCACCGTTTCGATCACGTCGAAGAAGCCGACCGCGTCGCGGACCTTGTTGGTCTGCAGCGGGCCGATCAGATGCAGCTCGACCCCTTCGCGATGCGGCGTCCAGCGCTCCATTGCCTCCTGGACGCGATTTTCCCCGAACACCAGCTGGTCAGCGGCCAGAACCGGGGCGATATGGTCCCAGGGCTGGGTCTTGGACACCGCGACCAGCGTCACCGAGCCCGGCGCGCGACCGGCCGCGATCTCGGCGGCGGCGATACGGGCGCGGATAGAGGCCAATGCGCTGTCTTGGGGGGTGTCGGGCATGCAGGAGATCGCTTGAAACCGATGGATGAACTGGAAGCCCTGTCTAGGACGGCCATGACCTTCGCGCCAAGGACGGCGCGCGGAATCGTCCTGCCAAGGCTGCTTTTCTTCACCGATCCAAACCGGGTTTCAGACCCCGAAGCCGTCGCTGAGCGACTACCGCGCGGCGCGGGGGTGGTGTTTCGAGCCTTCGGCGCGGCGGATGCGGTGGGCCGGGGACTGCGCCTGCGGGCCATCGCCGACCGCTGCGGCCTTGTTCTGCTGGCGGGCGCGGACGAGGCTCTGGCCCGGTCCATTGGCGCCGACGGCCTGCATCTGCCGCAAAGAACCAGAGAGACCGCGTCCCTTCTGCGCGCAAGGCAACCGGACTGGCTGATCACGATCGCGGCGCACGACCGCGAGGCCGTCACAGTCGCAAGCGCTCTGGGAGCCGACGCCCTGGTCGTGTCGCCGGTCTTTGAGAGCAACAGCCCGTCAGCGGGGACGCCGCTGGGTGTCGAGGGCCTGAGCGCCCTGGTCTCAGCGACAGACACGCCGGTCTACGCCCTGGGGGGAGTCCGGGCGGCGACCGTGGAAAGCCTGAAAAATACGGGGATCGTCGGCCTGGCGGCCGTGGAAGCGTTCTTGTCCTAGGGCAAAGGCCGCCATGATTGAATCATGTCGTTTGCTCTAGATTCTTGTTTTGACGCGTTATTTCGGCGGCGAACCGGTATCCACTTCGCCGAATAACGCTCTAGAACTTGAACGCGGTTTCCAGGCGAACGCGGGGTGCGGGCTCGACCGGCTCGGCCTTGCGGGCGGCCAGGGCCGGGTTGTTGTCGCCCAGGGCGACAGCGCCACCGACACGAATGGACGGCGTAAGCTTGAAATAGGCGCCGGCTTCGACGTCCTTCAATTCCATCTCACGACCGAGGGGCTGGTCGAGGCCGAGCTTGAGGCCCCATTTGCCCTTCTTGGCGTCCCACTGCAGGGTCTTCTTGGAGTCCCGCGGGCTGAACACGCCCTTGGGATTGCTGGTGAAGTCGCTTTTGACCGTAAAATCAGGCGTGGCGGAGCGCGTCTTGATCTGAGCATGAGCGATCGTCGCCGATCCCGTCAGGATCAGCGCAGCTGCACTTGCGGTAATAAAACGCGTCGCGGTCATCGCTACTCGTTACCTGTCCCAAACCCCACGTCCTCCCATGTAGGAGGTCGCGCCCTTATTATCGATTAAAGGCTTGGCTAGAACGTGGTCAACCGGCGTTTGGTCGCAGGATACCGCAATTGTCGCGATTCAGCCGGCGCCTGTGGCGGACCGGTCACGCGATTCCTGTTTTGAGGCAGCGCGGCCATGCTATAGACCGGCCTCCGGCTGCGGGGGCGCGCCACAGTGCGCGATCGCGCCGGCGAGATATTGGAGCGAGGTACTATGGCGTTTGAGCGTGGGTCGGTTTTGCGCGGCGTCGCCGCTGGCATACTGGCGCTGTCGGTTTTGGGCGTATCCGCCTGCGGCAGCACCAAGGGTCCCAAGGTTTTCTCGACGGTGTCGGAAGACGACGTGGGCGGCTTCAATCCCTTCAAGGGACTGGGCGGCGGTGGCAACAAGGCCCCGGCCAGCGAAGGCTCGATCGGCGTTAACGGCTATCTGTGGCGGGCGACGCTCGACACCCTGGCCTTCATGCCCCTAGCCTCGGCCGACCCTTACGGCGGCGTGATCGTCACCGACTGGTACGTGAACCCGGAAAAGCCCGACGAGCGCTTCAAGGCAACCGTCTACATCCTCGACACCCGCCTGCGCGCCGACGGTCTGAACGTCAACGTGTTCAAGCAGACCAAGGACGCGGCCGGCGGCTGGACCGATACGCCCACCGCCGACCAGACGGCGACCGACATTGAAAACGCGGTCCTGACCCGCGCGCGTCAGCTTCGACTTTCGAACATCAAGGGCTAAGCCCCGGCGGGTCTTCGTCGTTCGCGGCGAAGACCCTGACCGCCGCACTTTCAGCGCGCTCCGGCCGCGAAACCGCTTATATGTCTCGCGGACGCGCCTTTTTGGGGTGCCCTTCCGCCTAATCTAGACATCTGGTTTCCATGGCCCGCTACAATCCCAAAGACACTGAGCCCAAATGGCGCGACGCCTGGGCCAAAGCCGACGTCTTCAAGACGGCGGACATTTCGGACGGCCGGCCGAAATACTATGTGCTCGAGATGTTCCCCTATCCGTCGGGGCGCATCCATATGGGCCATGTGCGCAACTACGCCATGGGCGACGTCGTGGCCCGCTACAAGCGCGCCCAGGGCTTTTCGGTGCTGCACCCGATGGGCTGGGACGCCTTTGGCATGCCGGCCGAGAACGCCGCCATGGAGCGCGGCGTCCACCCCAAGGACTGGACCTACGACAATATCGCCGCCATGCGAGAGCAACTGAAGGCCCTGGGCCTGTCGATCGACTGGTCGCGCGAGTTCGCGACCTGTGACCCCGAATATTACGGCAAGCAGCAGGCCTGGTTCCTGAAGTTGCTGAAGCGCGGCCTGGTTTATCGCAAGGAAGCCTCGGTCAACTGGGACCCGGTCGACATGACCGTCCTGGCCAATGAACAGGTCATCGACGGCAAGGGCTGGCGCTCGGGCGCGCCGGTCGAGAAGCGCAAGCTGACCCAATGGTTCCTGCGCATCACCGACTATGCCGACGCCCTGATCGATGGCCTCAAGACCCTGGATCGCTGGCCTGAAAAGGTCCGCATCATGCAGGAGAACTGGATCGGCCGGTCCAAGGGCCTGCGGTTTAGCTTCAAGTTCGCGGGCGAGGCCCCAACCGGCCATGACGCCGGCCTGGAAGTCTATACCACCCGTCCCGACACGCTGTTCGGGGCCAGCTTCGTCGGTATCGCGCCCGAACATCCGCTGGCCGAGCAGCTGGCGGCCGGCAATCCCGAGCTGCAGGCCTTCATCGCCGAATGCCGCAAGGGCGGCACTTCGGAAGCCGATATCGAAGGCGCCGAAAAGCTGGGCCGCGACACCGGCCTGCGTGTCGTCCATCCGCTGGATCCGACCATCACCCTGCCCGTCTGGATCGCCAACTTCATCCTGATGGACTACGGCACCGGCGCGATCTTCGCCTGCCCGGCCCACGACCAGCGCGACCTGGACTTCGCCCGCAAGTACGATCTGCCGGTGCTGCCGGTGGTTTTGCCGCCCGGCGAGGATCCGGCGACCTTCGCGGTCGGCAAGGAAGCCTATGTCGGCCCCGGTTTGATCTACAAGTCGGACTTCCTGGACGGGCTGGACATCGAGTCCGCCAAGTCCGAGGTCGTCGCCCGCATCGAGGCCCAGAACCAGGGCCAGGGCGCGACGGTCTATCGCCTGCGCGACTGGGGCGTCAGCCGCCAGCGCTATTGGGGCTGCCCGATCCCGATCGTCCACTGCGAGGCCTGCGGTCCCGTCCCCGTGCCGGAAGACCAGCTGCCGGTGGTGCTGCCCGACGACGTCACCATCGAGGCCGACAAGCCGGGCAATCCTCTGGTGCGTCACCCCACTTGGAAGAACGTAGCGTGCCCGTCGTGCGGAGCCCCTGCCCAGCGCGAAACCGATACGCTGGACACCTTCATGGACAGCAGCTGGTATTTCGCGCGCTTCGCCAATCCCGACGCGGCCGAGTGCATCGACAAGGCTTCTGCTGATCACTGGATGCCCGTCGACCAGTATATCGGCGGGGTCGAGCACGCGATCCTCCACCTGCTTTACGCCCGCTTCATCACCCGCGCCCTGAAAGACGAGGGCCTGCTGTCGGTCGAAGAGCCGTTCGCGGGCCTGTTCACTCAGGGCATGGTCACGCACGAGGCCTACAAGACCATCGCTGGCGAGTGGGTCGAGCCCTCCGACGTCGTCATCACGGCGGAAGGCAACAGCCGCACCGCAGAGCATGCGACGACCGGCGAGCCGATCACCATCGGCGACATCGAGAAGATGTCGAAGTCGAAGAAGAACGTCGTCGCCCCCGAAGACATTTTCGACGCTTACGGCGTCGACGCCGCGCGCCTGTTCGTGTTGAGCGACAGCCCGCCCGAGCGCGACGTGCAGTGGACCAACAGCGGCGTCGAAGGCTCGTGGCGCTTCACGCACCGGCTGTGGAACGAATTCGACAGCCAGCCGGCCGGCGATTTCGCCCACGACCCGGCCGACGAGGCTGCCGTGGCCCTGCGCAAGTCGGCTCACAAGCTGATCGGCTTCGTCACCGACAGCATCGACGGTTTCCGCTTCAACAGCGGCGTGGCCCGCCTGTACGAGTTCCTGAACGCCCTTAAGGCCGCTCCGGCCGTCAACGCAAATGGGGAAGCCGCGCCCCTGGGCGTCCTGGCGGCCCGCAGGGAGGCCTTGGACATCCTGGCGCGCCTGGTGGCCCCGTTCACGCCCCACCTGGCCGAAGAGGCCTGGGCCAGCCTGGGCGGCGAAGGTCTGGTGGTCGACGCGCCCTGGCCCAAGGCCGACCCGGCACTGGCTGCCGATGACGAGCGCGTGCTGCCGATCCAGATCAACGGCAAGCGTCGCGGCGAGATCAAGGTCAAGGCTGGCCTCTCGGAAGCCGAGGTCGAAAAGATCGCGCTGGCCGATCCCGCCGTTCTGGCCCACCTTGAGGGGGTCACGGTCCGCAAGGTGATCGTGGTCAAGGACCGTATCGTCAACATCGTGGCCAACTGACCTATGAAACGCATTTTCCTGGTTGGCGCGCTCGCCGTCTCCACCCTCGGCCTCTCGGCCTGCGGTTTCACGCCGCTGTACGCGACGCCAGGCGTCACGCCCGGCCTGGCCTCGATCGAGACGGTGGCTCCCGATGGCCGCGCAGGATTCCTGCTGCGCGAGCAGCTGGATGACGCCTTCGTCCACGCGGTCGACGCCCCTGCCGCCTACCGCCTGACCCTGGCGATCAACGAGCAGCGCTATGCCCGCGGCGTTCGGGTCGACAATGTCGCCAACCGCTACGAGCTGCGGATGGTGGTCAACTGGCGCCTGCTGGACGGCAAGACCGGCGCCGAGGTCCGCAAGGGCCGCAGCGAGGCCGCCGTGACCTACGACTCGGCCGATCAGCCCTATGCCGCCATTGCCGCCCAGAACGACGGCCAGGAACGCGCCGCCGCCGAGGTGGCCCGCAACATCCAGCTGGATCTCGCCGCCTGGATGGCCGGCGGCCGCAAGGCCAAGACCTGACGCCCTCTCTAGGTTTTTGTTTTCTCGCGCGTTTCGTTCCGAAAACCGGTTCCCACTTTTCGGAACGCGCTCTAGAGGCCTGACGCCATGATCCTGTCCAAGCGACCGGACGTCGAACGCTTCCTGAAGGATCCGGCCCCGGAGATCCGTGCCGTCGTAATCTATGGCAAGGATCGTGGCGTCGTGCGCGATCGCGCCGACCAGCTGGCCAAGCGCCTGTTCGCGCGGCCCGATGATCCCTTCGACACCGCCCAGCTGACCGAAAGCGACGTCGAGTCCCATCCCGGCAAGCTGGAGGAGGAGCTTTCCGCCCTGTCGATGATGGGTGGCCGGCGCCTGGTGCGCCTGCGTCTGACCGGCGAAAAGGCCGGACCCGACAAGGCCACGGCCGAAGCCCTGACCCGCCATGTCGACGGCCAGCTCAATCCCGAAGCCCTGTTCATCGTCGAAGCCGGGGCCCTGGGCCGCGACTCGACCCTGCGCAAGGTCGGCGAGAAGGCCAGCGGCTGCGCCGTCATCCCCTGCTACGAAGATGAAGCCGGCGACATGGCGCGCATGGCGCGCGAGACCCTGGCCAGGGACAAGGTCAGCCTCAACAGCGAAGCCCTGGATCTGTTTGTTTCACGACTGCCCAAGGAACGCGGCGTGGCGCGGATGGAGATCGAGCGCCTGATCCTGTTCCTGGGCCCTGGCAGCGGCGTCAACGCCACGGCGGCGGACCTGACCGACTTCCTGGGGGTCGAGCCAGAGGCCTCGCTGGGCGACGCCGCCATCGACGCCTTTGGCGGCCGGCTCGGTGCCGCCCAGGCCGGCCTGCGTCGCGCGGCGGCGGAAGGCGAAGGCGGACCGGCGGCAGTGCGGGCCATGGGCTATCACCTCGGCCGCCTGCGTCGCACCCTGACCTTGCACAAGAACGGCATCGACCTGACGGCCGCCGCCAAGGCGTCCGGGGTGTTCTGGAAACAGGAACGCGAGTTCCTGCGTCAGGCCCGCGCCTGGACCCTGGAACTGCTGCTCGACATCCAGGGCGAAATCCTCAACGCCGACCGGGCCTGCAAGACCTCCGGCTCGCCCGACCAGCTGATTTCCGAGCGGCTGGCCCTGATGATCGCCGGCCGCGCGCGTCGACTGGGACTTTAGGCCAAAAGCCCCGAAAACAGGCCATTTGCGCACCTGTGGACGACTTTCCGGAAAGCCTTCAAGAACAGACGTTTACACGGATTATCGCGAAATCCGCCCTCGCCTCACGAAAACGGCGCCGCCTTAAGTACGGAAAGGCACCGTTCTGTGCGCGACAGAGGCCGCTCAAAAAGCGTGAGGTCGCACACTTCGAAATCGCACTGCGTGCACTCGGTCAGACTCCGCGCGTCAGCCGGTTGCAGAGGTCGTCCAGCTGTTCGAGCGTCGCATAGCTGATGGTCAACTGGCCGGCACCGTCGCGGTGGTCGATGACGACGTTGAGACCCAGCACCGAAGACAGATCGGATTCCAGGGCCTGGGTGTCGGTGTCCTTGACCTTGGCCGGGCGGCCCCCCTTGTTCTTGGACGAACGGCCGTCAGGCGTTTTGCGGGCCAGGGCTTCGGTGTCGCGTACCGACAGGCCCTTGCCGACGATCTCGCGCGCCAGGGCGGCGGGGTCCTCGGCGGCGGCGATGGCGCGGGCGTGACCGGCCGACAACTCGCCGCTGACCAGAAGTTCCTGCACTTCGTCCGGTAGGGCCAGCAGTCGCATGGTGTTGGCGACATGGCTGCGGCTCTTGCCGATGGTCTGGGCAATGTTCTCCTGGGTGCGGTCGAACTTGTCCATCAGCATGCGATAGGACAGCGCCTCTTCCAGGATGTTGAGGTCCGAGCGCTGGACGTTCTCGATAATGCCGATCTCAAGAACCGCCAGGTCATCCAGTTCGCGAACCAGGATCGGCACGCTGCGCAGGCCCGCCCGCTGGGCCGCACGCCAGCGGCGCTCGCCGGCAACGATCTGATATTCCCCAGCGGCGCCCGGCGCCGGACGGACCAGGATCGGCTGCAGGATGCCCTTCTCGCGGATCGAATTGGACAGCTCGACGAGATCGTCCTCGCGGAAGGTGCGGCGCGGCTGATCGGGATTACGGCGCAGCAGCTCGATGGGAGCTTCGTTGGCCCCGCCCAGCCGTTCGCCCGGTGCCTGGGCCGGCGCGGAGTCGACCTCGCCCAACAGGGCGGAAAGACCGCGACCCAAACCCCTACGCCCTTCGGCCATACCCGGCTCTCCCACCACGACGGACTCCATCTTCAAGCTCGTATCGACGACTGTTATTTCGGTTTAGGCGGCGTGGGACAGACGAGCGCGCTCGCGGCTGATCACTTCACGGGCCAGCTTCAGATAGGCCTGGCTGCCCGCGCATTTCAGATCGTAGAGCAGGACCGGCTTGCCGAACGACGGTGCCTCCGAGACCCGCACGTTGCGCGGGATGACCGCGTCATAGACCTTGTCGCCAAAGTGAGCGCGCACGTCCCTGGCCACCTGTTCGGACAGACTGTTGCGCTTGTCGTACATGGTCAGGACCACGCCCTGGATTTCCAGATGCGGATTGAGGCTGCCGCGCACCCGCTCGATGGTGCGGATCAGCTGGGTCAGGCCTTCCAGGGCGAAGAACTCGCACTGCAGGGGCACGAACACGGCGTCGGCGGCGGTCATGGCGTTGACGGTCAGCACGTTCAACGACGGCGGGCAGTCGATCAGCACATAGGTATAGGGGCCATTGGCCCTCAGGGGCTCAAGGGCATCGCGCAGACGGTAGGACCGGCGCGCCACTTGGCCCAGCTCCAGCTCAACCCCTGACAGGTCGGCGTCGGCCGGTACGACGTCCAGGCCCGGCAGACTGGTGGCCACGGCGGCGTCAATCACCGGTGATTCACCCATCAGCACGTCATACAGGGTCGTGCGGCGCTGCTGGCGGGTAATGCCCAGGCCCGTCGAGCAGTTGCCCTGCGGATCGGCGTCGATCAGCAGCACGCGTTCACCGCAGGCCGCCAGGGCCGTGCCCAGATTGATGGCTGTCGTCGTCTTGCCCACCCCGCCCTTCTGGTTGGCGATGGCGAGGACGCGGAGCGCCTGGGTTGGCTTAGCGGACACGGGAAAGCCTCTTTACTTGAACGATGCGACCGCGAGGGTCGCTTTGGCTGGGTCGCAGCTCTGCCTCGAAATTCCAAGCATTCTCGGCCTCGGCCAGCTCGCTGGCCACATCCTGTCCCTTCAGGAACAGACCCAGCGCGCCCCGGTGCAGATAGGGCCAGGAGAAACCCAGAAGTCTGGTCATCGGCGCGCAGGCCCGGGCGGTGACCACCTCGACCTTGAGATTGAGCTCTTCGGCCCGGGCGTTGTGCACCAGGGCAGGCAGGTCGAGGGCCGAAACGACCTCGGTCAGAAACCGGCAGCGCTTGGCCATGCTCTCGACCAGATGGACCTCGGTGCCCGGGGTGTCTTTCAAAAGTATGGCCAGAACGATACCGGGCAGACCGGCCCCGGCGCCGAGGTCTGCCCAGATTTTTGCGCCCGGAGCCATCTCCAGCAGCTGGGAGCTATCGAGCACGTGGCGCGTCCAGTAGGTGGCGATGGTCGCTGGGCCCACCAGGTTCATCACCGCGTTCCAGTCGACCAGCAGATCCTGATAGCGGGCCAGATCCGCCAGCTGGCTGTCGGTGACGCCGGTCAGGGCCTGATAGCCGGCCGCGTCCAGAACGGGTTCGGTCACGGCGTCGGGGGTCAAAACGGGCTCAGGCTGCATGGCGACGCACGTGGGCCAGCAGCGCCGTCAGCGCGCCGGGCGTCACGCCTTCGATACGGGCGGCCTGGCCCAGGGTCAGGGGCCTTACCCGGGCCAGCTTCTCGCGCACCTCGTTGGAGAGACTGCCGACGGCGAGATAGTCGAGATCGGCCGGCAGGCGCAGGTCCTCTTCCTTGCGGAAGGACGCGGCGTCGGCCCTTTGCCGATCAAGATAGCCGGCATAGGCCGCCTCAATCTCGATCTGCTCGCGCACCGCCATGTTCCACGTGGAAACCTCGGGCCACAGCTCGGCCAGACGGCCCAGTGTGACATCGGGATAGGCCAGCATGGCGAAGATGTTGCGGCGCTCGCCGTCTTCCTTGACCTTGAAGCCGGCCTTCAGCGCTTCGGGTGGCGTCAAAGAAACAGACCGGGCGAAGGCGCGGGCCGTCTCCAGCTTGGTCTTCTTGTCGAGCCAGGCCCCGGCGCGCACCGGCCCGACGACGCCAAGGGCAATGCCCCGATCGGTCAGGCGCTGGTCGGCATTGTCGGCGCGCAGGGTCAGGCGGAACTCGGCCCGGCTGGTGAACATGCGATAGGGCTCGGTCACGCCACGGGTGACGAGGTCGTCGATCATCACGCCGATATAGGCCTCGTCCCGCGCGAAGACCGCAGGCTCCCGGCCCTGCGCGGCCAGAGCAGCGTTGAGGCCCGCGACCAGGCCTTGGGCTCCGGCCTCTTCATACCCTGTGGTGCCGTTGATCTGACCGGCCAGATACAGACCCGGCAGGCGCTTGGTCTCCAGGGTCGGGAACAGCTCGCGCGGATCCACGTAGTCATATTCGATGGCGTAGCCGTAGCGCTTGACCTCGACCTGCTCCAGGCCAGGGATCGTGCGCAGGAACATCAACTGGGTCGCTTCGGAAACCGAGGTCGAGATACCGTTCGGATAGACCGTCGTGTCGTCCAGGCCTTCGGGCTCGAGGAAGATCTGGTGGCTGGTCTTGTCGGCGAAACGGACGACCTTGTCCTCGATCGACGGGCAATAGCGCGGGCCGATCCCCGTGGCGCGACCGCCATAGACAGCCGACTCGCCCAGGCGGTCGGCGATGATCTGGTGGGTCTCGGGCGTCGTCCAGGTGACGCCGCACTGGATCTGCGGGACCGTGATCCTGTCAGTCAGAAAAGAGAAGGGAACGGGCTCTTCGTCGGCCGCCTGCATCTCCAGGCGGTCCCAGGCGATGGTGGCGCCGTCCAGACGGGCCGGCGTGCCGGTCTTCAGCCTTCCCATGTGGAAATCGAGGCCATAGAGACGATCCGAAAGGCCGATCGACGGCGCGTCGCCGGCCCGACCAGCGGGCGTGCGGGTCTCGCCAAGATGGATCAGACCCTTGAGAAAGGTGCCGGTGGTCAACACCACGCGCGGGGCGTGGTAGGCGACCCCTGCCCCATCAATCACGCCAGCAACGCGCTGAAACCCATCGGGGCCGCCCTCGACAATGAGGTCCTCAGCGGCGGCCGCGATGATGTCGAGGTTACACGTGGCATCAAGCTCGGCTTGCATGGCCTCGCGATAGAGCCGGCGGTCGATCTGCGAGCGCGGGCCACGCACGGCGGGGCCCTTGGAGCGGTTCAACATCCGGAACTGGATGCCGGCCTTGTCGGCCATCCGGCCCATGACGCCGTCAAGCGCATCGATCTCGCGGACCAGGTGCCCCTTGCCCAGACCGCCAATGGCCGGGTTGCAGGACATCTCGCCGATGGTCTCAAGCTTGTGGGTCAGCAGCAGGGCGCGCGCCCCTGTGCGCGCGGCGGCGCTGGCCGCTTCGCAACCGGCGTGGCCGCCGCCGATGACAATAACATCCCAGGTATTGGACAAAGGTACGCGCCTCAATGCGAACGCCCCCGGGTCTGGCGGGGGCGCTGGAGTCACATATACCCTCTCCGAGCGAAAAGGTCGACGTGTGTCCCGGAGGTTTCACGTGAAACACTCATGGCACAGCTGTGGTCAGCCTGTGGATAACCTGTCAATGTTTCACGTGGAACTCTATTTGCCTATACAGAAGCTTGAGAACACACGGTCCAGAACATCCTCTGAGCCGATACTGCCGGTGATCTTGGCGAGGGCTCGCGCGGCAAGCCGAACATCCTCGGCGGCGAGTTCGACCTCCAGACCCACATCCGACAAGGCCCGATCCAGATAGCTCCGCGCCTCACGTAAACGCTCAGCGTGACGCAGCCGGGTAGCCGCTGGAAACTCTGATCCCGACAGTGCCCCCACCACGTGGGACGTCAGCCTGGCCCGGAGTTGATCCACCGCGTCCGCCGAACGGGCGCTCAAGACGTTGACTGCGAGATCGCGGGCGGCAAGGACAGAGCGGGCCTGCGACACGACTGACCCATCCGCGATGTCGATCTTGTTGATCAGCGCCCAGTCGCCGGGGATCAGAAGATCGCTGCCCTCCGCGTCGGGCTGTTTCACGTGGCAACCATCGACCACCCAGATCCGCAGATCCGCTCCGGCAGCCCAGGCCCGCGCACGGCGGACCCCTTCGGCCTCGATCACGTCTGCCGTTTCGCGGAGGCCTGCCGTGTCGGCCAGCAGCACGCGGTAGCCGCCCAGAACCAGAGGGGCCTCGATAATGTCGCGCGTTGTGCCGGGCGTATCGGTGACAATCGCCGCGTCGCGCTCGACCAAGCCGTTCAGCAGAGTGCTCTTGCCCGCATTGGGAGCGCCGACCAAGGCGACACGATAGCCATCACGGACACGGCGGCCACGGGAAACATCCGCCAACGCCGCGTCAATCTCGGCTTTCAAGGTCTCCAGTCCTGGTCGGGCCCGCGCAGCGACCGCCTCCGGCAGGTCCTCGTCCGGAAAGTCGACAGCAGCCTCAAGCATGGCAAGGGCATGGACCAGCAGCTCGCGCCAACGGTCATGGCGCTGGCTGAGGGCTCCACCGATCTGACCCAGGGCCTGCCGCCGCTGACCCTCGGTCTCGGCGTCGATCAGGTCGGCGACGCCCTCAGCCTGGGCCAGGTCGAGTTTGCCGTTCCCGAAAGCCCGCCGGGTGAATTCACCGGGTTCGGCGAGCCGCAGACCCAGGGCCCCCAGCGCTTCCAGCACAGCCTCAACGACGGCTCGCCCCCCGTGCACGTGAAACTCGGCTGCGTCCTCGCCGGTGTAGCTGGCGGGTCCCTGGAAAAAAAGCACCAGAGCCTCGTCGAGCTGCACACCATCATGCGTCAATCGGCGCAGCGCGGCCTGGCGCGGCGGCGGAACCTTGCCCGCCAGCGCCGCCACACTGTCTCGCGTGCCGGGGCCCGACACGCGCACCACGGCCACAGCCGCGCGCCCGGCCGCCGTGGCCAGGGCGAAGATCGTAACCGTCATCAGTCGCGCTTGCCCACCGCCGCGCCCGCCGCCGCCGTCATCAGCTTGCGGAACTGATCCTGGGCGCCGGCCCCGAAGGCCATCCAGTTCTTCATCAGCTCTTCGGGGGCCAACATGGCCATGTTGGCGTCCATGCGCGTCTGCATCTCTTTCACGAGATGGTCGTTGAGCGTGCTGACATCGGGCAGGCCCAGAAAGGTGCGCGCCTCCACAGGGGTGCAGTCGATCTCGATGGTCATCTTCATGGCGGTTCCCTCAGGTCAGGGCACAATATTGTTATGGGCCAGGCCCGACGCGGCACGTTAGAGCGCTTTGGTCGAAAGTCACATCGACGCGATATGACGGAGAGCCCTGATGAGCGAGACCCTCACCATCACCACGCCGGACGGCGCCTTTTCGGCCTATGTGGCGAGGCCCCAGGCATCCAGCGCGCCCGCCGTCGTGGTCATCCAGGAAATCTTCGGCGTCAACAAGGTCATGCGCGACATCTGCGACGGCCTGGCCGCCCACGGTTTCGTGGCCATCTGTCCGGACCTGTTCTGGCGCATCGAGCCCGGCATCGACATCACCGACCAGTCGGAAGCCGACTGGAAGCGGGCCTTTGAACTGTTCAATGTGTTCGACGTGGACGCCGGCGTCGCCGACATCGCCGCTACCGTCGCCGCTGCCCGCGCCCTGCCCGGCGCGTCGGGCAAGGTCGGTGCCGTCGGCTATTGCCTGGGCGGACTTCTCGCCTTCCTGACCGCCACCCGCACGGACGCCGACGCCTGCATCTCCTACTACGGCGTTGGATTGGAAAAGCACGTGGGCGAGGCAGACAAGCTGGCGCGTCCCCTGCTGATGCACATCGCCGAGCAGGACCAGTTCGTGCCGCCCGAAGCACAGCAGGTCATTCTGGCTGCGCTCAAGGACCATCCGCAGATCGAGATCGATACCTATGCCGGCCGCGACCATGCCTTTGCGCGAGAGGGGGGCGCGCACTACGACGCCGCCGACGCGGCCAAGGCCAATGGCCGGTCACTAACCTTCTTCCAGACCAACCTGGCCTGATCCGATGCTGGCGATCCAAGCTGTCCGCACCGGCGGCCCCGACGTCCTTGAGGCCGTCGACCTGCCCGTCCCCGCACCGGGGCCGGGCCAGATCCTGGTCCGCCACCATGCGGTGGGCCTGAACTTCATCGACACCTATCACCGCTCCGGCCTGTATCCGATGAAGATGCCTGTGGTGCTTGGACTGGAGGCGGCAGGCGTCGTCGAGGCGCTGGGCGACGGCGTCACCCGTTTCGCCGTCGGCGATCGCGTCGCCTATAATGGCTCGCTCGGGGCCTATGCCGAGGCGGCCGTGGTTGCGGCCGATCGCGCCGTCAAGGTTCCCGACAGCGTCAGCCTGGAGGTCGCCGCCGCTGTCCTGCTCAAGGGCATGACGGCCGAGTTCCTGGTCCGCCGATGTTTCCACGTGAAACCTGCCGACGTTGTGCTGGTCCATGCGGCCGCCGGCGGTGTGGGCTCGATTCTCGTCCAATGGTGCAAGAGCCTGGGCGCGAGCGTGATCGCCACGGTGGGGTCGGAGGCCAAGGCCGCCATCGCCCGTGAACTCGGCGCCGACCACGTGATCCTCTACGACCACGAGGACGTCGCCGACCGCGTCGCTGCGATCACTGCCGGCAAGGGCGTGACCGTGGTCTATGACGGGGTCGGCAAGGACACCTTCGCGGCCAGCCTCAAGAGCCTGGCGCGACGCGGCGTCCTGGCCACCTTCGGCAACGCCTCCGGACCTGTCCCGCCCTTCTCTCCGTTGGAGCTGTCGGGCAAGTCGCTGTTCGTCACCCGCCCTCGCCTGTTCGACTATATCGTCACCACCGACGAGCTGGACGAAAGCGTCCAGGCCCTGTTCGCGGTCCTGGCCTCAGGCGCGGTCAAGATCGATATCGGCCAGACCTACCCGCTGTCGGAGGCCCGGTCGGCCCATGAGGCCCTGGAAGGACGACGTACGACCGGCGCTACCCTGCTGCTGCCGTAGGGCCGCTCACCGGGTCAGACCCACAAAAAAGCCCCGGGCATGACCCGGGGCTTTTCCGTATGGCGGTGAGACCGGCTGGACTCAGGTGTTCATCGACTGGAAGAAATCGCCGTTGGTCTTGGACTGGCGCATCTTCTCGAGCAGGAACTCGATGGCGTCCGAGGCGCCCATCGGGTTGAGGATACGGCGCAGCACATAGGTCTTCTGCAGCTGGTCGCGCGGGGTGATCAGCTCTTCCTTGCGGGTGCCGGACTTCAACACGTCGATGGCCGGGAAGATGCGCTTGTCGGCGACCTTGCGGTCCAGGATGATTTCCGAGTTACCGGTGCCCTTGAACTCTTCGAAGATCACTTCGTCCATGCGGCTGCCGGTGTCGATCAGCGCGGTGGCGATGATGGTCAAGGAACCGCCCTCCTCCACATTCCGCGCCGCGCCGAAGAAGCGCTTGGGACGTTGCAGGGCGTTGGCGTCGACACCGCCGGTCAGCACCTTGCCCGACGACGGCACCGTGGTGTTGTAGGCGCGGCCCAGACGGGTGACCGAATCCAGCAGGATAACGACGTCGCGCTTGTGCTCGACCAGGCGCTTGGCCTTTTCGATGACCATCTCGGCCACCTGCACGTGCCGGGTCGCCGGTTCGTCGAAGGTCGAGGCGATGACCTCGCCCTTCACGGTGCGCTGCATGTCGGTGACTTCTTCCGGACGCTCGTCGATCAGCAGGACGATCAGATAGATTTCCGGGTGATTGGTCTCGATCGACTTGGCGATGTTCTGCAGCATCACCGTCTTGCCGACGCGCGGCGGGGCAACGATCAGGCAGCGCTGGCCTTTGCCGAGCGGGGCAACGATATCGATGATCCGGCCCGAGCGATCCTTCACGGTCGGATCGGGCAATTCCATGTTCAAGCGCTCTTCGGGATAGAGCGGCGTCAGGTTGTCGAAGTGGATCTTGTGCTTGACGTTGTCGGGGGCCTCGAAATTGATCTTGGCCACGCCGGTCAGGGCGAAGTAGCGCTCGCCCTCCCGCGGTGAGCGGATGGCGCCGTCGACGGTGTCGCCGGTGCGCAGGCCATACTTGCGGATCTGCGAGGGCGAAACATAGATGTCGTCCGGACCCGGTAGATAGTTGGCCTCCGGCGAGCGCAGGAAGCCAAAGCCGTCCTGCAGCACTTCCATGGTGCCTGAGCCCGAGATCTCCACGCCTTCTTCGGCGAGGGTCTTGAGGATCGCGAACATCATGTCCTGCTTGCGCATGGAGTTGGCGTTCTCGACCTCGAAGGTCTCGGCGAACGCCAGCAGGTCGGCCGGGGATTTCTCCTTCAGCTCCTGCAGGGACATGGTCTTTAGCCCAAGGGCCGCAACGGCGGCGCTGATCTCGGAGCCTTCGTCGCCGCCATCCTCTTCGGACTCGGCGCCGGGGACTTCGGCGGGGGTGGTGGTGTCGATGATGGCTTCCTCAGCGGAAACGTCGTTCTCGATGTCTTCGGTCATGGTTTGACTCAAACGGGGACGCGGACCGCGAGAGGCGACCCGTCCGGAAAGGATTTCAGTTCCACGCCAGGTTCAGGAAACCGGGCGAGCGCGCCATGACGACGACGCGGATCGATTGGGGAACGGACCTTCGGAGCCAGGCTCCTGGGGGCGCGCCAGGACGGGCGCCAATCCGTGAGAAAGTTCAGGCCCGACGCAGCGCGCCAAGCTCGAAGGGATGGGAACCACATGCGAAGGGGCCGGTCAAGCGCCGCGCCCGACGGCCTAGTGGTTCAGGAACTTGGTCGTCACCGACAGAACGATGATGATCGCGGCGATGAAGGGCAGTTCATTGGTCATCCGCCAGAACTTTTCCGACCGCGTGTTCTGGTCGTTGGCAAACTTGCGGCGCGCGCCGGCCATGAAACCGTGCCAGCCGAACAGAAACAGCAGGGCGGCGATCTTGGTCAGCATCCAGGGCTGCAGCAGGAAATCCCAGCCGCGAATGGCGCTGTCGGCCAGGATCAGCAGCACGCCGAACAGCGTGGCCAGGATCATGGCCGGGTTGATGATGATCCGCAGGATCCGCATCTCGGCCAGCTTGAACGTGGCGTCCATCTTCGAGCCCGGCTCGGCGCTCATGTGATAGACGAAAATCCTCGGCAGCATCAGCATGCCGGCCATCCAGGCGATGACCGCGATGATGTGCAGGCCACGCACCAGGTGAAAGTGCTGAACCAGGAAGTCGATCACGCTGCGCCCCCTTGTGTACGGGGACATTGGCTGCGGTCGCCGCCGCAACGCCAGGCGCAGGTCGGCGCTACGCCCTCACGCGGCAGGGCCTCCACCACCGCTCGCGACAGGCCAGAGATGAAGCCCGGATCAACACCCAGGGCCGCAACCCGGATATAGGCCGGGCAGCCGGCCTCGACCGCCAGTTCGCGGTATTCATGATCCAGCTCGACCAGGGTCTCGATATGCTCGGAGACAAAAGCGATGGGCGTCACCATCAAGGCCAGACCCTGCTGGCTTGCCGAGCGGATTTCGTCATCCGTCGAAGGGCCGATCCATTTGAGCGGACCCACCCGGCTCTGATAGCTGACGCGCCAGTCCCAGCCCTCGCCAAGCCTGGCGGCAACCGCCGCGGCCGTCGCCTCGATCTGCGTCTGGTACGGGTCGCCATCCTTGATGATCTTTTCCGGCAGGCCATGGGCCGAGAACAGCAGGCGCATCGGCCTGGGGCTCCCTGCCTTTTCATAGGCCTCGCGGATCAGCCGGGCGTGGGCTTCGATCAGAGCCTCGTCGGTTGGATAGCAACAGATCGTACGCACCTTGCCCGGGCCGCGATAAGCCTTGTTCCACGCCTTGACCGACGAGCCGGTCGTCGTGGTGGAAAAGTGCGGATAGAGCGGCAGCAGAACGATTTCGTCTGGCGCCCAGGCCTTCACGGCCTTGGCGGTCTCGGCGGTGAAGGGCTTCCAGTAGCGCATGGCGATGAAACACTTGGTTTCAGCGTCTGGCAGGGCCTGCGCCAGGGACGCTTCAAGCACGGCCGCCTGCTTCTGCGTCTCTGGCAACAGGGGCGAGCCGCCGCCCATCATCGCATAATTGGCCTTGGCGCTCTTTTCCCGGGTCGTCGAGATCAGGGCGGCCAGCGGATAGCGAATAAAGGCCGGCGCGCCGATGATCGCCTTGTCGCGAAACAGGTTGAACAGAAACGGCCGCACGGCGTCGGGGCCGTCAGGTCCGCCCAGATTAAACAGGACGACGGCAACTTTCTTGCGCGGGCTCATCGGCCAGTCACCCGGGCCAGAACCTGTTCGACATGAGCGATGGGCGTATCGGGCAGGATGCCGTGGCCCAGATTGAAGATGTAGGGCCCCTGCCCCCAATGCTCGATCATCTGGTCCACCCTCCGCAGCAACTGGTCGCCGCCGGCCCGCAGCAGCAGGGGATCCAGCGCGCCCTGGATCGGCTTGATCTTCTGGATGCGCTGACCCATCGCCGCGCTGACCTGGGTGTCCAGGGCCACACCCTGCACCGGCACCACCGACGCGTAGTTCTCCACCAGGGCGCCCGCGCCGCGCGGGAAGCCGATCACCGGAACGGTCACGCCCCGATCGCGCAGGCCCTGCACGATGGCGACATGAGGCTTGATGACCAGCCGTTCAAACTGGGGTTCCGACAATCCCTCGGCCCAGCTTTCGAACAGCTTCAGGGCCTGGGCCCCGGCGTTCACCTGCATGACCAGATAGTCGATCGTCGCCTCGACCAGCACGGCGATCAGTTGGTCCAGATTTTCCGGGTGCTGGTAGGCATAGGACCGCGCGCCGGTCCGGTCGCTGGAGCCACCTTCGATCATGTAGGTCGCCACCGTCCACGGTGCGCCGGCAAAACCGATCAGCGCCTTTTCGGGATCCAGGGCGGCGCGAACGCGGCGCAGGGTCTCGCCGATGTTCGACAGTTTGGCACCCGCATCTGCGGCCAGTTCGGCCATCGACTCGATCGACGGCATGTCACCGAGCTTTGGACCCTCGCCGGCCTCGAACCAGACCTTCTGGCCCAGGGCACCGGGGATCAGCAGGATGTCGGCGAACACGATGGCCGCGTCGTAGGGAAACCGCCGCATCGGCTGCAGCGTCACCTCGGCGGCCTTTTCAGGATCGAAGCAGAAGCTGATGAAATCCGGCGTCGTGGCGCGAACGGCCCGGTACTCCGGAAGATAGCGACCCGCCTGCCGCATGAACCAAACGGGCGGCCGTTCGGCGGTTTGTCCGGCGAGGACGGAAAGCAGCTTCGGGGTCGGGGTGATCAGGTTCGCGGCGTTCATGCAGGCCTTAAATCCCGTCCGGCCCTTGGGCTCAAGTCCGAAGGCCAATCTTCCATTTCTTAATAAGATCTTAAGTTTGGAAGCAGGAGAGGCAGGGCAAGTGGGAACTGGGGAAAACCGCTCTGTCATGGTCTCGTCGCACATGCCATCCCCGCTTATGCCCATGATCCCCCACATGGGGACGGCGCTCTGTTAATCATGGGGATGGATGGCTAGGGCCTTAGGTTCCTTAATGAACTCTTAACGCACCTTGCGGGGCTTAAGGCCTCGTTAACCAATCGTCCCCGGGCGTGGGATGGCGGTGATGCAATATCCAGGGATGCGGCGTCGGCTTGGGGATGTTACGCGGTCAATGCGGCCGTTGATCACAGCGGCGCCATGACATGACGCTCCGGGACGGTTTTGGCGCCCGCGCGTCCCCAGAGGCAGACCAAGTGGTTAAGCAACCGTTAACGGATGATCCACAGGAAGGTTCGGCCGGAGGCCTTGGCGAAGATCGCCCAGCGCCCCGCTTCGCGACCTATTTCCATATCCACCTGGTGTCGGATTCGACCGGTGAAACCCTCAATGCGATGGCCCGGGCCGTCTGCGCCCGCTTCACCGACATTCTGCCGATCGAGCACATCTACGCCCTGGTCCGCTCCACCCGTCAGCTGGACCGGGCGCTGGAAGAGATCGCCGGAGCGCCGGGGGTGGTGATGCACACCATCATCGATCCGAACCTGCGCTCGGCGCTGGAGGAAGGCTGCCGGCGGCTGGAAATGCCCTGCATCGCGGCCCTGGATCCGGTGGTCAGCGCCATGTCGCGCTATCTGGGCGCGCGGATCTCCACGCGGGTGGGCGCGCAGCACGCGCTCAACAATGACTATTTCGACCGTATCGAGGCGCTGGATTATGCCATCGCCCACGATGACGGCCAAGGCGGCCAGGACCTGACCCAGGCCGATGTCATCCTGGTGGGTGTCTCGCGCACGTCCAAGACCCCGACCTGCATCTATCTGGCCCATCGCGGGGTGCGGGCCGCCAATGTGCCGCTAGTCCCGGGTCGTCCGCCGCCCACCGAGCTGTTCGAGCTGAAAAACACCCTGATCGTCGGCCTGATGACCTCGCCCGACCGGCTGATCCAGATCCGCCGCAACCGGCTGCTGTCACTGAAGGAAAACCGCGAGAGCGACTATATCGACACCGACGCGGTGCGCAGCGAGATCATCGCCGCCCGCCGCCTGTTCGAGAAGATGGGCTGGCCGATCATCGACGTCACCCGCCGCTCGGTGGAAGAAACGGCGGCGGCGATCATCAACTTGCTGTCGGGCGGTCGCGGCCAGGTCGAGGTTCTGGGATGAGCGCCACCCCGGTCACTCTGGCCTCGAAGAGTTCGGCCCGCCAGACGATCCTGCGCAACGCCGGGATTGGTTTCGAAGCGGTCGTTGCCGGCGTGGATGAAGAGGCTGCCAAGGCCGGGCTGCTCGCCGAGGGCGCCAGCCCGCGCGAGGTGGCCGATGCCCTGGCGGAGCTGAAGGCGGTCAAGGTCTCGACCAAGCGGCCGGGCCTGGTGATCGGCGCCGACCAGACGCTGGATTTCGCCGGCCGGATGATCGACAAGGTCGAGACCCTGGACCAGGCCCGCGCCCTGCTGCTGGAACTGCGTGGCCAGACCCACAAGCTGCACTCGGCTGTGGTCGTGGCCCGCGACGGCAGGCCGATCTGGCGGG
Source organism: Caulobacter sp. (assembly GCA_031415995.1). Lineage (GTDB taxonomy): Bacteria > Pseudomonadota > Alphaproteobacteria > Caulobacterales > Caulobacteraceae > Caulobacter. The sequence goes on from JANOSS010000032.1 coordinate 62,465, forward strand.
TGGTGCAAAGCGCCAAGCTCTCGGTGCGCCCGTTCAGCGACGTCTGGCTGGATGGCTATCTGCAGCGGCGCGGCCAGCACATTTTGCACTGCGTCGGCTGCTATGAGCTGGAAAGCGAAGGCGTTCAGCTGTTTGACGCCATCGACGGCGACTATTTCACCATCCTGGGCCTGCCGCTGGTCGGGCTGCTGGACTTCCTGCGTCTTCATGGAGCCCTTGAGGCATGAGTTCCCAAATGACTGGGGGCCTTTCGGGCGCGGCGGTGGTGGCCGGCGTCTGCGGCGCGCCGATCAAGCACTCGATGAGCCCGGTCATCCACAATGCCTGGATCGCCGCCGCCGGCCTCGACGCCGCCTATGTTCCCTTCGCCCCGGCGCAGGATCGCTTTGAAGCCTTTGTCGATGGCCTGCGCGGCGGGGCCATCAGGGGTCTGAACGTCACCATTCCCTTTAAGGAACGGGCCCTCGCAGTCGCCGACACCGCCAGTGCCCTTGCCCACATGGCCGGCGCGGCCAACCTGCTGATCTTTGAGGCCGACGGGTCCATCCGGGCCGACAATACCGATGGCCCCGGCCTTTTGGCCGCCATTGCCGCTCTGGCGCCGGGCTTTGACGTTTCCGCCGCGCCGGTGGTGATCCTGGGGGCCGGCGGCGCAGCGCGAGGCGCGGTCGCGGCCCTGCTTCTGGCCGGCGCGCCGCAGGTTCGGATCGTCAATCGCACCCTGGCGCGGGCTCAGGAGATGGCTACGACGTTCGGCCCCAGGGTGGTCGCTGCCGAGGAAGCCGCCCTGCCCGACTGTCTGGCCGACGCGGGCCTGATCATCAACGCCACCTCTCTCGGTCTGGGCGGCGGCCAAGGTCCAGCCGCGCCCCTGCACCTGACCCCCGCCGAGGCGGTGGTGATGGACATGGTCTACAAGCCGCTGCGCACCGTATTTCTGCAGCGCGCCGACGCCCTGGGCCGGCGCACGGTCGATGGCCTGGAAATGCTGTTGCGCCAGGCCGTTCCGTCCTTTGAAGCCTTTTATGGCCAGGCCCCGCCGGCGTCGGTCGACGTGCGCGGTCTGGCGCTCAACCTGCTGGGTGAGGCCTGAACCATGATCATCGTCGGCCTTACCGGCTCCATCGGCATGGGCAAGTCGACCACCTCGGCGATGTTCCAGGCGGAAGGCGCGCCCGTCTATGACTCCGACGCTGCGGTGCATGCGCTTTACGCGGTCGGCGGCGCAGCGGTGGCCCCGGTCGAAGCGGCCTTTCCCGGCGTGGTGGTCGACGGGGCCATCGACCGAGCCCGGCTGAGCACCGTCGTGATGGGCGACCCCGAAGCCCTGCAGAGGCTGGAAGCCATCGTCCATCCGCTGGTCGGCGCCGACCGGATCGACTTTTTCGACAGGGCGGCGGCCGACGGCAAGGGCATCGTCGTGCTGGATGTCCCCTTGCTGTACGAGACCGGCGGCGACAAACGGGTTCACAAGGTGGTGGTGGTCTCGGCCCCGGCCGAGGTCCAGCGCCAGCGGGTCCTGGCTAGGCCCGGCATGGACGTGGCCAAGCTGGATGCCATCCTGGCCCGCCAACTGCCCGATGCCGAAAAGCGGACCCGCGCCGACTTTGTCATCGACACCGGTCAGGGGCTGGAGCACGCCCATCAACAGGTTCGTCAGATCCTGGCGACCCTGCGACAACCTGCGTGACTTGAAGGGGCCGCCGAACCGGCCCATTGAATCGCCATGGCCCGGGAAATCATCCTCGACACCGAAACCACCGGCTTTGATCCGAAGACCGGCGACCGCCTGGTCGAAATTGGCTGCATCGAGGTGGTCGACTTCATGCCCACCGGTCGCTCGTTCCATGAATATTGCGACCCGCTGCGCGACATGCCGGCCGACGCCCAGAAGGTCCACGGCCTGTCGATCGAGTTTCTGACCGGCAAGCCGCGGTTCGAGGCCATCGCCGACAAGTTCCTGGAGTTCGTCGGCGACTCCGTCGTGGTCGCCCACAATGCCGCCTTCGACCGAAGTTTCGTCAATTTCGAGCTGGCAAAGTGTGGCCGGCCCGCTCTGCCCGAGGCCCGCTGGGTCGATACCCTGGCCATGGCCAAGAAGCGCTTTCCGGGCATGTACAATTCGCTCGACGCCCTGTGCAAGCGCTACAAGATCAGCCTTGAAAGCCGCGACAAGCACGGGGCGCTGATCGACGCCCACCTGCTGGCCGAGGTCTATCTGGAGCTGCAGGGCGGCAAGGAACGCGCCCTGGAACTGACCGCCGTGGTCACCGCCGAGATGACCGCCCAGCGGCAGGCCGGTGCCTACGGCGCCCGGCCTCGCCCGCTGGCTCCCCGCTCGACCGAGGCTGAGCGCGCGGCTCATGCCGAGTGGATCCAGTCGACCATGAAAGACAAGGCCGTCTGGGTGAAGCTGGGCCTGGTTGAGATCGCCAGCTAGGGCGTTTTCCGATAAGTGTGAAACAGTTATCGGATCGAAAAACGCTCTAAACTTCTGATTTAGAGCCCTTTTCATCCGACCCTGATGAAGTCATCAGGTCGGATAGGGCTCTAGGCTGGCGCAGGCTCTGTCGCGGGTTTGGTCGGACGATACTGCGCCGCGTCGGTCGTAAATTCGGCGTGGCCATAGCGGACCAGATGCCGGCGTAGCTGAGCGACCAGGTCGCGGTCGGCCAGACCCCTCAGGCCCGGAATCTTCAGCGCCAGGCCATAGATCGCCATGCGGCTGGTGACGATGGCCGCCACGATCAGGAACAGGGCCCGGTCGCCGGCCGTGATCCGCACGCCCATCCGGGCTGCCGCAGCCAGGTCGCCGCCCATGAACTGGCGCAGGAAGAACAGCTTGGCGAAGCCACGTTCCACCGTGTCGAACAGGCGATTGCGCCATGCGCGGTCGGGCGGCAGATAGGCCGCCAGGGTGGCGCGGACCAGGGCGCCGCAGGTCTCATCGTCGAAGCCCTTGCGCAGGGTCTGGTTGCGGGCAGTCATGATCTGGACCACGCCCACCGGCGTGTCGGCCAGCAGGTCCTCGGGCAGGCCCAGAAGATAGCAGCGATAGCGGCTCAGCTCGACGCGGGCCCGCTCAGCCGGGGTGAAGGTGGTGCGACCCTGGGCCAGCAGCTTGTAGCTGAGCAGAAAGATCGGGATCAGGCCGGCCGGCATCTGGTCGACCTGCGGGATCGGCACGCCATACACCTTCGGATCCCAGGCTCCGGGCCGGCGCAGGGCGTTGAACCGCACCATCGAATGCATCAGCCGCACCATGGCCGCCGCCTTGAAGCCTGCGCCATGCCGTTCCAGCGCATCGGGCAACAGGGTGGTGGTGAAGAAGCTGGCCGTCTCATTGACCCGCCGCGCGGCGGTCTCGTGGCCGAGGGTTCCGGTCAGGGCCATGGGCAGGGCCGCATATTTGTTCATGAAGGTGGCGACGAACGCCCCGCGAATGGCGAAGGGCGACAGGTTGGCTGCGGCGTTGCGATCCAGACGCGCGCCTTCGCGGACCAGATCCATGTCGACCCAGTCGGGAACCTGCTCCATGTCGCGGATGAAGGCGACCAGTTCGGGCGGGGCGTCGGGGGCCGCCTCCAGTCCCTCGTCGCAGGCCTTGGTCAACATCGCTATCAGGCCCCGGAAGCCGTGCTGCGGCATCAGGCCGGCATAGGCGTCGGCCACCCGGTCGCCCAGCAGGGTGTAGGCTCGGACCAGGGCGAAGTGTTCCGCCGTCGGCTCGGCGCCCTTGACCGTGCGCGGCGCGATGCTGTCGGCGGGATTCTCGGTGAACCGCTCAGGCGTCGCGGTGAAGTCGATGCCGCCATAGAGCTCCGGCTGGCGGGTCTTCTGGTCGGCGACCCGGGCGCGGACCTGCTTGATCGTGCCGTTCATGCTCGAAATCCCTCGCGGCGGATGGCCCCTCGCCCTGGGTGTCAGGTTATGTAAGCTTTGCTCATGTTTCTACTCGCCTTGCCTGGCGAGCCGTCTTTGTGTGAAGGAAACCGGCAAGTGACTGAGAAGTCTAGGCGAACGCCCCGGCAGGCCCGGGCCGAGGTCACGGTCGAGGCGATCTTCGACGCGACCTTTCAGCTTCTGGAGGCCTGCGGCGTCGAGGCCCTGACCACCAATCACATCGCCCGGCGGGCCGGGGTCAGCATCGGCACGCTCTACCAGTATTTCGGCGGCAAGTCGGAGATCCTGGCGGCCATGGCCCAGCGCCGGGCCGAGGCCGCGCGCGGCAAGATCGCCCAGACCCTGATCGCGGCCCCGCAACTGGGCAGTGTTCGCCCGATCGTCCAGGCCCTGATGACCACCTTTGAGGGCTCGCCCGAAACCCGCAAGGTGCTGCTGGACGCGCTGTTCGATCGCGGCGGCGACGCCGTGATGGCCCATCACCACCAGGCGTTCCTGGCGACGATCGGCGGCCGGGCCGAGCTGAACCTCGACCTTTCGGCGGAATCCCTGTTCGTTCTGACCCACGCGGTGGCCGGCCTGCTGCGCGCCGCAGCGGCTGAACCCGACCTCAACCTGTCGCCGGCCATACTGGAAGACGAGTTCGTGCTGCTGATGGAGAGCTATCTGTCAGCGCTGATCGTTCGGCGGAGGGGTTAGATCCGAGGGCAGCCTTGTTCCCCTCTAGGTCCGCTGCGCGGGCGCCTCAGGATGAGGCGCCCTAAACCCGTAAATCCGCTGTCACCGGCGCGTGGTCGCTGGGGCGTTCCCATTCGCGGACGGTGTCGTGCACCTTGGCCGACACCTTGCCGTCGACAAAGGCGGCGTCGCGCAGGCCGGGGCTGGCCAGGATGTGGTCGAGGCGCAGGCCGCGATTGGACTTGCGGAAATCGGCGGCGCGATAGCTCCACCAGGAATACAGCTTCTCGGGTTCCGGGACGGCCAGGCGGGGCAGGTCCAGCAGGCCCATCGACTTGATCATCGCGTCGAAGGCCTCAAGTTCGGCCGGCGTGTGGCTGACCACCTTGAGCATCTGGCGGTGGCTCCAGACGTCGTTCTCGCCCGGGGCGATATTGAGGTCGCCGGTGACGATCAGCGGATCCTTCGGGTCACGCTTGTTCAGGGCGGCGGTCAGGGTCTCGTAGAAGTCCAGCTTGTGGTCGAACTTGGGATTGCCGACGCGATCGGGTGTGTCGCCGCCGGCCGGGATGTAGAAGTTCTGGATGTCGACGCCGGCTACCTTGACCGCTACGCAGCGGGCGTGACCTTCACGGCAGGTCATCAGGGTCGGGACGTCTTCGAAGGGCAGGCGCGAGGCGATGGCCACGCCGTGCCAGCCCTTCTGTCCGGCGATCTTCAGGTGTGGAAGGCCGGCGGCCTCGAGGGCTTCGCGCGGAAACTCGGCCTCCTGGCACTTGATCTCCTGCAGGCACAGCACATCGGGGGCCTGCTCGTCGACGAAGCGGGCGACCTGCTCGGCGCGCAGGCGGACGGAGTTGACGTTCCAGGTGGCGATACGGAGGCGCATGGTCTGGCTCTATCGCGGCGGACCCGCAGCGCAAACGAAAAACGCCCGGACGCATCAAGCGTCTCGCCACGCCGGCTCCCGCCGGCCAAAACGAAAAACGCCCAGGCGCCTGAAGCGCCTGGGCGAAAGTCGGGTCTCTCATGCCGCGGCCGGGAGGGGATAGGATCCGGCACGGTTTGCGAGGAGAGGGTCGGGCTCTCGTCGCCATGCGTGTTAAATATGCCACTGCACGATTAATAGTCAAGAGGCAAAGATGTTGATTCTTGCCTGTTGTGTGAATGTCACATTCAGGACTTGGCACCGGCGCGTCGCGGGCGGGGGTCGGTGAGCACAAACAGCTTGGGATCCAGATCGCCGGTCTTGTCGAAATCGACCAGGCGCACGCGGATCTGGCCGCCCTTCACATCGCTGACCGTCCAGCCGATCAGCGAGACCGGGCCGTCGCTGAAATCCAGGCTGATGCGGCCCAGGGTCTGACGCCGGGCGTCCTGGGCGACGATGGTAAAGCCGTCGGCCAGCCGGCGCACGTCGGTGATGACCACGCCACGATCCAGCCGGACCTCGCGGGCCAGCAGCAGGGCCAGCGGGGTGCGGCTGAGCGGATAGCTCTCGAAGGTCTTCAGGCGGCTGTCGAAGATGTTGACGTTGTTGCCGTTGCTGACGACCAGCAGGCCAGAGGGGCCCTCATAGGCGAAACGCGCCTTGCCCGGACGCTGCATATAGAGCGTGCCCTGGGTGACCGTGCCGCGCTGGTCGGTCTGGATGAACCGACCCCTGGCTGAGGTCAGGCCCTGGATGTAGCCGGTGGCCTTGTCCACCAGCCCCTTCTGCTCGGGGGTCAGGGCGGCGGCCTTGGGGGCGCTGGACCGGGCGAGGGCTGATCCGCCGAACGAAGCGGCGGCCAGGCTGGCGCCGGCGGCGGCGATCAGGGCGCGACGGGTGGTCGGGGTCTTCGTCATGCGGTCTCCTTGAGCTCAACCTTTGCCCTGACCAAGCGACGAGCGAAAGGCCGTCGCGAGGCCATTTGACGGCGGTTCGATGAAGCCTTGTTCAGGTTGGGGTCGATGGGGAACGCGGAAGCTGCAGCATGGGTTGCGCGAGACGAGATGGGGCAGGGCGTTGCGGATGTCGCCGAGGGGACGAAATCAACTCTGGGCTACTCGCCCTCTTCCTCGTCATATCCCACAAGACGCAGGGCCCGCGCGGGCAAGCCCTCCAGTTCGCACCAGCGCAGCAGGGCCTCCTCCCGCCCATGGGTGATCCACACTTCGCCGGGGCGCAGCTCGGACAGCGTCGCCGTCAACTCGTCCCAGTCGGCATGGTCGGACAGGATCAGCGGCAACTCGACGCCCCGCTGCCGGGCCCGGGCCCGCACGCGCATCCAGCCCGAGGCGAAACAGTCGACTGGATCGGCGAAACGGCGCGACCAGCGGTCGGCGATGGCTGCGGGCGGCGCGATGACGATCTGGCCGGCGAAGGCCGCCTTGGATTGCCCTGTGGTAGCGGGCAGCAGGGGCCCCAGATCGACGCCGTGGTCCTCGTAGAGGGCGTTCAACCGCTCCAGCGCGCCATGCACGTAGATCGGCTGATCCCAGCCGCCCTCGCGCAGCAGCCGGATCACCCGCTGGGCCTTGCCCAGGGCATAGGCACCAACCAGATGGGTGCGCTCGGGAAACTGGGCGACGCTGGCCAGCAGGTTGCTGATCTCGCCGCCGTCGTCGGGGTGGCGAAATACCGGCAGGCCGAAGGTGGCCTCGGTGATGAAGACATCGCAGGCCACAGGCTCGAACCGCGCACAGGTCGGGTCGCGGCGGCGCTTGTAGTCGCCGGACACCACCATTGTCAGGCCCTTCCAGCGCACCACCGCCTGGGCCGAGCCGAGGATGTGGCCGGCCGGGACCAGGGTCACCTCGACGCCGTTGTGGGTAAAGCTGCCGCCATAGTGCACGACCTCGCGGCGGCCGGCGAAATCCTCGCCATAGCGCACGGCCATGATCGCCAGCGTCTCGGGCGTGGCGGCGACCACGCCATGGCCGGCCCGGGCGTGATCGGCATGGCCATGCGTGACCACCGCCCGGTCCACGGGGCGGACCGGGTCAATATAAAAGTCCCCTGGCGGGCAGTAGAGGCCGCCCGGACGGGGACAGAGAAGGTCTTCAGGCTTGATCACAGTGGATATGACAACGCCCGCGCTGCTAATCCTATCCCCATGAGCGATGACAACGAACAAACCCGCCTGATCGCCACGGCGATGAACGAAGGCAGTCCGCAGGCCCGGGCCCTGGGCTTCACCACGCTGAAGATCGGCGACGGCGTCGCGATCCTCAAGGTGCCTTATCGTGCCGAGATCGTCGGCGACCCCGAGACCGGCGTGATCGCCGGCGGGGTGATGACCACCCTGCTGGACCATGCCAGCGGCCAGGCCGTGCATGCGGCCCTTGAGGCCTGGACCTCGATCGCCACCCTGGACCTGCGCATCGACTATATGCGCCCCGCCGAGCCTGGCCGCGACGTGCTGGCCCGCGCCCATTGCTACAAGATCACCCGCTCGGTGGCCTTCGTCCGCGCTGTCGCCTACGAGGACGACCCGGAAGATCCTGTGGCCACGGCCCAGGCGACCTTCATGCTCGACAGCAGCGCCGGCAAGAAGGCCGGGGCCAATCTGAAGCCTTCGCGCTCCGGCCCGCCGGCCGCCAAAAAGACGGGAGACGCCGCATGAGCGACGCCGACAACCGCCTGGTCGCCGTGCTGGGCTCGATCCCCTACGCCAAGTTCCTGGGCATCACCGCCGAACTGGCCGGCGACGAGATGACCGCCATCCTGCCGTTCTCCGACCACATCGTCGGCAATCCGATGCTGCCGGCCATTCATGGGGGGGTGCTGGGCGCCTTTATGGAAATGACGGCCTTGGCCCAGCTGTCCGTGGCGGCGCCGCTGAAGCGCCAGCCGCGCACGGTGGACGTCTCGATCGAATATCTGCGCTCGGGCCGGCCTGTGACCACCTATGCCCGCGCCACGATCAAGAAGCTGGGCCGCCGGGTCGCCAACGTCCATGTCGAGGCCTGGCAGGAAACCCGCGCCGCGCCGATCGCTACGTTAAGGGGCATCTTCCTGGTGGCGCAGTCCGAAGAGTAGGGGAGAGAATGACCCAGGGCCGGGCCTCGCGCGGCGGACGCAGTGGCGGCAAGGCCGTGCGCAAGGGCGATCTGCCCTCCAAGCCGTGCCTGGCCTGCGGCCGGCCGTTCACCTGGCGAAAGAAGTGGGAGGCGGTGTGGGACGAAGTAAAATATTGCTCCGACCGGTGCAGATCACATAAAATTACACCAATGTAATGCTAATTGATGGCTGGAAGTTCCTTAAAAAGCCTTCATGACGCAAAGGTAACGGGCATTCACCAAACGCCGGGCCTATATCCCTGTTCACCGGACGCGAACAACCGCGGCGGCCAACAAATGGGATCAAGACCATGACCATCAAGACCAACGCCATCGCCGGCTTCGCCACCCTGGTTCTCGCGGTTCTGCCGCTCGTCGTTATCGTCGGTTCGCTCGCCACGAGCTTCTAATGACCGCCGCATAGCTCCACCGGGCTTGCCGCCCTCAGGCCTTGAAGGCCTCATGGGCAGCCCGGTGGAGAAGGGCGTGACGATGCGCCAGACGATCGATGTCGGCATCGTATCCGCCGCCGATCACCCCCGCCACGGGGATCCGCCTTTCCAGACAACAACCCAGAACGAACGCCTCTCGCCGCGCCAGACCGTCATCGCTCAGCGACAGGCGCCCCAGCTTGTCATCCGCATGCGGATCGACCCCGGCGTTGAAAAACACCAGATCAGGGGCCTCGCGCTCCAGCAACGCCGGCAGGATCTCCGCCAGCGTCGCCAGATAGGCCTCGTCGCCGGTTCCGTCGGCCAGGTCGATATCCAGATCGCTGACCGCCTTGCGGGCCGGAAAGTTCTTCTCGGCGTGCATCGAGAACGTGAAGACGCTGGGATCGCCCTCGAAGATCCGCGCCGTCCCGTCGCCCTGATGGACATCCAGATCCACCACTAGCGCCTTGCTGATCGCGCCTTCGGCCAGCAGGCGTCTGGCCGCAACGGCGACGTCGTTGAACACGCAGAACCCCGCCCCGCTCTCGGCCGCCGCATGATGGCTACCGCCGGCGGTGTTGCAGGCCAAGCCGTGCTCCAGGGCCAGTCGCGCTGTCAGCAGTGTGCCGCCCGTGGCCGCCCGCGCCCGGAGCGCCACCGACTCGCTGTTGGGCATGCCGATGCGGCGCACGATGTCGGCGGGTAGCGACTGCTCGACGACGCCGCGCACATAATCTTCCGTGTGGACGAGCAGCAGGGTTTCGACGTCGACCGGCTCCGGAAGATGAAATCCATCGGCGCCCGGCAGGCCCTCGCGCTCGAGCACGGCGGCCAGCCGCGAGAACTTGTCCATTGGAAACCGGTGCCCCACTGGCATCTCGGCCCGGAAGGCAGGGTGGTGCACGATCGGTGGCGGCATACCTCAACGATGGCGATCAGGACGACATGACGCAAGGTCGCGTCTTGCCCCGACGGCGCTTGGGGAATAACCCATCGCCATGCAGACGCCCGAAAACCTCGCCGACATCCTCGACCTCGAAGCCATCGAGGTGAACCTGTTCCGCGGAACCAGCCCCAATGACGGCTTTCCGCGTATCTTTGGCGGGCTGGTCATCGCCCAGGCCCTGCTGGCCGCCTACAAGACCGTTCCCGAGCGGATCTGCCATTCGCTGCACGCCTATTTCATCCGCCCCGGCGATGTGAACACCCCTGTCCTCTATGAGGTGGAACGGGCCCGCGACGGCGGCACCTTCACCACCCGGCGGGTGGCTGCGATCCAGAACGGCGAGCAGATCTTCAACCTGGCCTGTTCGTTCCAGACGCCCGAGGAGGGCTTTGAGCACCAGTCGCCGATGCCCGCCGCCCCGGCGCCAGAGGACGTTCAGACCGAGGGCGATTTCCTGCGCGGCCTGGGTGACCAGGTCCACCCCAGGATGCTGCGCTTCCTGGACAAGCCGCGTCCGATCGACATCCGCTGGGTCGACCCGCAGAACCCGGTCAAGCCGGAGAAGAAGTCGGGCACCAAGGAGGTCTGGATGCGGGCTCGCGCGTCGATCGGCGACGACGTCAAGATGCAGCAGGCGGCCCTGGCCTATGCCTCTGACATGGCCTTCATGGAAAGCGCCCTGCGCCCGCATGGCCTGATCTGGACGACGCCCGGCCTGCAGTCGGCCAGCCTGGACCACGCCATGTGGTTCCACCGGCCCTTCAACTTCAATGACTGGACCCTGTTCGCCCAGGACAGCCCCAGCGCCTCGCAGGGTCGCGGCATGGTGCGCGGCCAGATGTTCAGCCAGGACGGCTCGCTGCTGGCCTCTGTGGCGCAAGAATGCCTGATGCGGATCAAGAAGTAGGACGCCTAACCGCCCAGCCGTTCCAGGACGCCGACGAACCGGTCTATATCGCCCCCGGTCATCGCGCGCTCGGCTTCGATCACCAGCTGGAGCTTGCGCGCCAGGACACGCAATTCGATTTCGCCGGCCTCGGCTTGGGTCTTGGCAGCGGTCGCCTTGCTGGCATAGAGCCTGTCCGTTTCAAACAGACTCGTTTGAAACGGATAAACAGGCTCTAAATCAAATATTTAGAGCGTGACAGGCGCCGAAACCGGCGTCCACTTTCGGCTGTCACGCTCTCGGCTTCCGCCAGAAGCTTGGTCGCCCGGGCTGCGAGTTCCTCATTTTCCAGACCGGCGCGTGATAGCCGATCCTTCAGATGGGCGATGGAGCGGTCCAGCAGGTCCTGTGCCTCCTCCCGGACGGAGGTGCCGTGACGCTGGTTCACCACCGAGTCGAGCACCGCCGCCATGGCTTGGGTCAGCCTGGGGATCAGGCCGTTTCCAACACTCACGCCTTTGGCGATTTGCGCTGAGGCGTCCTGTCTTCGACGCGCACTGACGAAGACCTCGACGATCATCTTCATCGCGACTATGGCGGAATCGGACTTCAGAACGGTCGCAGCCATGACCACGCCGTGTTCTGTAAAAGCCCAAGGATGCTTGCGCCGGCCGCCCCAGGAACTTGATGTCGCATTTTGCGATATCAAGTTGGCGATCTCACCCGCAGTCAGTTGGAAGGCATAGCCCTCGAACCGTGCGGCATTGCGGCGGACCTGTTCGTTGAGGCGCCGGGTCTCGACGCCGAACAGAGCGGCGATCGCGTCGTCGAGAACGACACTCTGGCCTCGGATTTGATGGATATGGGCAAATGCCCGGTCGGCGGCGGGTAGATCGACGGGCATGGGGTTCGAAATCGCTTTGAGGGCATCGTTTGCAATACTCTCTCTTTGATTGATTTTGAGATCAATCCTCTTGCGCCGACCCTTCGGCCGGGCTCATGGGCTCTTCAGCATAGGTGGCGCATAAAGGCCTGATGCGAATCAAGACCTGGCCGGGTTCGCCAGGCTGATTGACGCCACACCGGCCTGAGCCAGGCCGCGCAGGAGCGAGGCAACCTGCATGCCGACGGTCAGTTCGCCGGCCAGAGCCATGCGCAGCGCCTCGACGGCCGGAACCCAGAGTCTTTCGATCCGTTCGGCCGGGTCGTCCTTGGGCTCGGCGACCTTGGCCACCTGACGCGCCAGGACGATGTGCGTGCGGTTGGAATGGGTGCCGGCGTTGGCCCGCGTTTCGCCGACCAGGGTCAGAACCCCGGCGTACCCGGTCTCTTCCAGCAACTCCCGCCGCGCCGCGTGCAGCGGATCGGTGTCGGTCGGCTCCATGCCACCGGCAGGCAGTTCGATCGACATCCCGCCCAGACCATGCCGGTATTGCTTGACGAGCAGCACGTTGTCGGTTGCGTCCAGGGCGATGATCTCGACCCAGTCGGGATAGTCCAGCACGTAATAGGGGGCGACCACTGCGCCTTCGTCCGTGACGCAATCATCAGCGCGCACGGCAATCCAGCGATCCTTGTGAACATAGCGCGAGGCGGTGACCCGCCACTTTCCGTCGGTCGCCATGTCCTCGAACTCCTGGAATTGGCCGTCGTCAGTCGTAGTGGCGCTCGGCCCCGTCGCCGTCATCGGCCTCTTCGACCGGACCTTCCGGTTCTCCCACCAAGGCGGGCGGATCGGCGAGGATCAAGCGCTCCTGGATCTTCACGTCGGGCACGGCCGCTCGGGTGAAGGGCAGGAACCAGGTCTGGCCGCCGAGGGCGGGCTGGATCTCGAGCAGGTCGCCGGCCCCGAAGTTCTGCACGCTCTTCACCGAACCCAGCAGGGTGTTTTCGCTGATGTGGCGAACGGCCAGGCCGACCAGGTCGGTCAGATAGAATTCATCCTCGTCGGGCTCGGGCAGGGATTCCCGAGGGACATACAGGCGCAGGCCGCGCAGGGCGTCGGCGGCGTCCTTGGTCTCGATCCCCTTGCAGCGGGTGACGAGGCCTTCCTTGGCCACGCGGGCCGAGACGATGGCCAGGGCCGGTGAGCCATCCTGGCGCAGCAGCGCCTTGAAGCCGGCCAGGCTCATCGGCTCTTCGGTATAGGTGGTGATCTTCACCTCACCGCGCACGCCAAAACCGCCGGCGACGCGGCCGACCATGATCAGATTTGCGGGGGAGGGGGTGCTCATCGAAGATGTTGCATCGCCGCCCCGATCCGAAGACCGGGGCGACAGCGCAAAAGGCCCTAGCCTTCGGTCTTTTCAGCTTCGGCGGCCGGGGCGTCTTCAGCGGCGGCTTCAGCGGCCGGAGCCTCTTCAGCAGCGTCTTCAGCGGCTGGAGCCTCTTCGGCAGCGGCTTCTTCGGCGGGCGCTTCTTCAGCAACCGGCTCGGGGGCCGGGGCAGCAGCGGCTTCGGCGGCGGCGGCAGCAGCGGCTTCGGCAGCAGCTTCGGCAGCGGCCTTGGCGTCTTCAGCAGCCTGGACGGCGGCGGCGGCGGCGTCTTCAGCGGCCTTCACGTCGGCGGCCTTGCGGTCTTCGTCGCGTTGAGCGCGCTCGGTGATGCGCTCCTGGGCCTTCTTGCCCGGCGCGCCCTTTTCAGGGTTGTTGCCGTGGGTCCACGAGCCGATGCCCTGAGCGGCCAGGAAGCGGGCGACG